>NZ_JBSXOE010000024.1:0-135962 GCF_056859295.1 Roseovarius sp. B-10
CAACCGCATCGAGATCATGTTTGGCAGGCTCAAGGATTGGCGGCGCGTGGCGACACGTTATGACCGCTGTCCGAAGGTCTTCCTTTCAGCCATCGCCCTCGCCGCAGTCGTCATCTACTGGTTATGAATCCTGACCCTAGATGACGACTGCGCATCCGAAAGCCAGAAGAGATCAGGCATGTTTACCGTTCGGTGTTCGGTCGTGAACCACGCAACCCAGCGGAAATCGATGGGTGCTGACCCTAACCCCGTCCACTTCTTCGGGGTAAGATCAACTCGCTACCGAAAACTCATATTAATATCAATAATGATATTATTGAATGTGAAATCATTATTGGATTAATTAATTAAAACCCTCTTCACTTGTGAAACGAGTTCAACAGGAGGTAATCAACGATGAAAATCAGATCGATTTGCGCCTTGTCAGCCATCGGCTTAATGACATCCGCCCTGACCATCTCGGGGCCTGCAATTGCAGAAGACGTGGTGGAGTTCAATGCAAGCGTCTGGCTCCCCGCCACACACCCGCTCGCGAAACACTCCTATGTTGAATGGTTGCCGCGTCTGGAGGCGGCCTCCAACAGTACACTCATACCCAACCTCTTCACCGGCCCGGTCCTGCTGGCTCCCAACGAGCATTTGAGCGGGATTCGGGACGGCATCGCTCAGGTGGGCTATCACGCTGGCACCTACACTCCCGCCGACATCCCAGAAGACAACGTTCTCGCCCAAGTGGCCTTTGGCTATTCTGATCCCTTCGTCGCTGCCTTCGCGATTACCGAGGCGAACATGACTCTGCCGCAACTCCAGCAGCAGTGGAAAGACAACAACATTGCCTATCTGGGCGGGTATTCCACGTCGCCCTACGCGCTGCTGTGCTCACGCAAGGTGGAAACGCTGGCGGACATGAATGGCGTGAAGGTGCGGGTGCCGGGTGCGGCACAGTCCGACTGGCTCGCAAGCGTTGGCGGTGTTCCAGTCAACGTCCCGTCGAGCGAGATGTATGACGGCCTCGACAAGGGCCAGCTCGACTGCGCAGCGATCTCGGCCATCGACCTGAAAAGCCGCTCGCTCTGGGATGTCGCGGATCACGTGACGCTTCTCAGCCTCGGACTTTACTGGTCCGGCTACTCGCAAGGCGCCAACCGCGATTTCTGGCAAAGCCTCTCGGATGCACAGCGACAGGCATTCTTCGACACGCTGCCCGAAGCGATGATTGATGAGACGATCCAATATGTCGAAGGAGATGCCGAAGCCCTCGCCGAAGCACCCGATCACGGTGTCACCATCGTGGAACCTGCCGACGACCTAGTAAAGTCGATCGACGAGTTCGCAAGCGTCGTACGGAGCAATGCCGTGGCGCTGGGTCGGGACAGGTTCGGTGTCGAAGAGCCGGACAAGCTGCTATCAGATTTCGAAGCGATCATGGCGAAATGGGAAACTCGCCTAAACGACGTGGACCGGAGTGATCGGGATGCGTTGGTCAAGATCGCTCGTAAGGAGCTGTTCGGCAAGGCTGATGCATCCACCTATTCGATGGACTGATGGAACGACAAGGGGATAGCTGAGCAGATGACTAACGCCCTGTTCCGGCTCATTCGAGGCCTAAATATCGTGATCATGGCGATTTCCGGCCTCGTCCTCTTGTCCATGATGCTGATCGTCACCTCGGATGTCTTGTTTACGACCTTCCTTGGCACACCGATCCAGAACGTCATCGAGATCGTTGCGTTCTACATGATGGTCGGCATCGTCTTCCTTCCGCTTGGAAGCGCCGAGCTGCGGGACGACCATATCAAGACAGATATCTTTACTCAGAAACTTCCGCGCAAGGTCTGGCTGGTCAGTCAGGTGCTTGTGGGAGTGATCTCGATCTCAATCCTGTCTCTCCTCACTTACGTTTCGTTCGGCAAGGCGATTGAGGCGACAAGGCGCGGCGAGGTGATGATGGGCACCACCTTGATAGAAATCTGGCCAAGTCGCTGGATACTCCTGCTGGGCTTCGGCTTTTTCGTAGTCTGCGTGCTGTACACGACCCTGTGCCTTGTCTCGAAGACGAAGCCGCCGCACAGCGAAGAAGAGGGCAACTGATGTCGGGCGAAATGATCGGTGTCATCTGCGTTCTCGCGGCCTTCGCGATGATCCTGTTTCGGCTCAGCATCGGATTGTCACTGATCTGCGTGTCCTTCGTCGGCTTCACCTGGATCGTGAACACGAAGGCGGCGTTCAGCATGCTGGCTTCGGTTCCGTTTTCCTTCGTCGGGGACTGGAACCTTTCCGCGATCCCGATGTTCCTGCTGATGGGCTACGTAGCCAGCGGCACGGGCCTCACGGCGGGTCTCTTCCGGGCGGCAAGGCTGTTGCTTTCCCGTCTCCCCGGCGGGCTCGCGGTTTCGAGCGTGGGCGCGAGCGGGCTCTTTGCCGCCGCGTCCGGGTCGAGCATCGCCACCTCGGCCGCTATGGCCAAAATCGCCACACCCGAGATGCTCAATCACGGTTACCATCCCGGCCTCGCCACGGGGGTCATAGCCGCCGGGGGCACACTGGGCTCCATGATCCCGCCCAGCATCTTGTTGCTGCTCTACGGGTATTACGCAGAGGTGTCCGTCGGCCAGCTCTTCATTGCGGGTATCGTCCCCGGCCTTCTCACCATGGCCTTCTACTCGGCAATGATCATCACGCGGTGCAAGCTGGACCCGCGCCTTGCGCCGCCGGTCGAGGAGCACCCGAGCCTTGGCGAAATCATCGAGGCGCTGCGCGATGTCTGGCCTCTGCCGGTTCTGATCGCCAGTGTCATGGTGGGAATATTCGTGGGCTTCTTCACCCCGACGCAGGCCGGTGCCGTCGGCGCGTTCGCCGCCTGTCTTATCGCCATCACCCGCAGGACGTTGACGTTCGGCGCGTTGCGCAGTGCCGTTGAGGAGACACTTTACGGCACGGCTAGCATCTTTCTCATCCTGATCGGCACCACGATGCTGACGAACTTCCTTGCGCTGTCCGGCTTGCCGACCGCCATCTCCGAAAACGTCATGAATTCGGGCATCGGCGTATACACGCTACTGATCGCGATCGCGATCGTTTACATCTTCCTCGGCATGTTCGTGGACTCTATCGGCCTGATGCTGCTCACACTGCCGATCATCATGCCGCTCGCCGATGCCTTCGGCATAGACCTGATCTGGCTGGGGATCATCATCGTCAAGTTGCTGGAAATCGGCCTGATGACGCCCCCCGTGGGACTAAACGTGTACGTCATCAGCAGCGCGCTGGGAAGCAAGGTCGGGCTGAACACGATTTTCCTGGGGGTCTCGTGGTTCATCGCGACGGACCTGCTCTGCTTGTCGGTTATCATTCTCTTTCCTGTACTCGCGACTTTCCTGCCCGGCTTCGTGATGTGACAGGCACGCCACACAACTGAAATACAAAAGGAATACGAGAAACATGAGGGATCAGAAGACCCGTGTCGGGATCGAAGTCGGCGGCACGTTCACCGACATCGTTGCCATTACCGACGGCGTGATGCGGGTGGCGAAGGTGCCGAGCACGCCCGCATCGCCTGACATTGGCGCCATGAACGCCCTTGCCAAGCTCGGCATCGCGCCGGGCAATGTAAGTGAGCTGGTCCATGGCTCTACCGTCGCCACGAACGCGGTTCTTGAACGCAAGGGCGCACGCATGGCCATGCTGGTCACGAAAGGCACCCGCGATATCCTCTCTCTTCAGCGGCATGACCGGAAATCCATCTATGACCTCCAATACAAGAAACCCGAGCCAATCATTCCCCGGAACGACATCTTCGAGATTTCCGGCAGGATATCCGCATCCGGCGACATCGTATCACCGGTCGACATATCCGCGTTGACAGACCTGCTGTCGCAGAACACCGCGTCAGGAAACTACGACGTCATCGTGATCTGCCTGCTCAACAGCTATGCAAATCCGGCACACGAACTCGAGGTAAAGGAGATCGTCCAGACCCTTGCGCCCGGCCTTGCCACGATCTGCTCGCACGAAGTTTCGCGGGAGTTCCGGGAATATGAAAGGGCCTCCACAACGTCCCTCGCCGGGTTCGTTCAACCGGTATTGAAGGGATATCTGGGGCGCTTTGCTGCCACGCTCGAAGAGCAGGGATTTGCAGGTGGCCTCAGCTTCATGCAGTCCAATGGCGGGCGAATGCCGGCCACCGCGGTCGGCGATCAACCCATCACGGCCTTGCTGTCGGGACCGGCTGCCGGCGTTGTCGGTGCCGTCAAGGCGGCCGAGTCGCTGGCTATAGACGATGTCATCACCCTCGACATGGGTGGGACCAGCACGGATGTCGCCATCATCCAGAACGGCCGTCCCGGCCTTACGGCCCAGCTAGAGATCGATGGTCTCCCGATCCGAACGCCGGTTGTCGATATCGTGACAGTTGGGGCGGGTGGCGGCTCGATTGCGTGGATCGATGACGGCGCCATGCTCCGGGTAGGCCCCAAATCCGCGGGAGCGGCGCCTGGTCCAGCCGGGTATGGACGCGGTGGGATTCTGCCGACCGTCACCGACGCCAACCTCATTCGCGGCAGCCTGCGCCCGGACTCACTCGTGGACCAGGAAATCGATGTGGATATGGACGCCGCACGCAAGTCCTTAGACAACCTCGCTCAACGTCTCTCGCTCTCGCATAAGGACATGGCAGACGCCGTCATCCGTGTCGCGGAGTCGAACATCGTGCGTGCAATTCAGAAAGTTTCGACCGAGCGCGGCAAGGACCCGCGCCGGTTCACGCTCGTCGCCTTCGGAGGTGCGGCAGGTCTGCACGCGGCACGCGTCGCCGAGGAGTTGAACATCGGGCGGGTGTTGGTCCCGGTCAATGCGGGCGTCCTTTCGGCGATCGGCCTGCTGAGTTCGGATCATGTACACTACACGGTCGCGACCCACAGATGCGCACTGTCGGAAGAGAATCTCGGTCAGATCAAGGATGTCATCGCGACCCTGAAGACGGACGCACAGAACTATCTGGAAAAGGAAGGGGTCACCGGCGAGCCCATTTTCGAGGTCTTCCTGGAAATGAGGTATGTCGGACAGGCTTTCGAGATATCGGTCAAGATCGACCTGGAAGCGGTCAAGGAGCTGACAACCGGCGCCATCGCCAGATCCTTCGCGGCAGAGCATCACCGGATCTTCGAATTCTCGAAATCCGAGGACGCGCTGGCTGAAATCGTGTCCTTCCGGGTGGGCGCCCGGATCGTCTCGCACAGCCGGCCCCCGAAAAGCACCATCTCCGAAGGCCCAGGCGCTGCCGACCAACCGGATCAGTTGATCTGCCTGCGCGAGAACGAAAGCACACTCGAATGCAGGGTGCTGCGCTCCGAGCGGCTGGGCTCCACGGCCGAACCCGGCCCCCTGCTGATTGAGGACGGCACGACCACCATTCTCGTCCCCGACACATGGTCGGCCCGCCGAACCGAGCCACAGCACATCATCCTTGAAATGAGGACTGACTAAATGATCCTTTCGGACGTCGACAACGCCATCCTGAATCGCGCACTCATCGCGGCAAGTCATGAAATGGGCGCCAAGCTGATCCGGAGCGCGCACTCGCCGATCGTGCGGGAGGCGCAGGATTGCTCCGCCGCACTGACCGATCCGAAGGGCCGGGTAGTGGCGCAGGCGGAACTGACGGCCATCCAGCTTGGCTCGATATCGCACACGCTCGACCGATGCCTGGCGCTCTTTGCGCCCGGAACCCTGACACCGGACGATTTCCTCATCACTAACGACCCCTTCAATGGCGGTCAGCACGTTCAGGATATCTTCCTGTTTTCGCCCGTTTTCTTTCAGGAACAGCTCATCGGGTTCAGCGCGTCGGTCGTGCATCACATCGATGTTGGCGGCGGTGCCCCTGGCCTGAACGCAGAGGCGCGCGACGTGTTCCAGGAGGGCCTGATTTTTCCGCCGACGAAATACAGCTTCGATCGGGATTGGAATGGAGGTCCGCTGGAGAGAATGCTTGGCGCCAATGTGCGGATGCCCGAGGCCACGATCGGAGACATCAACGCGCAGTTTGCAGCTAATCGGATCGGCGCGAAGCGCCTCGCCACTCTTGCGGAGCAATACGGAGTCGACAAGCTGCTTTCGGCTATGGGCCGCGCTCTCGATTACTCCGAGACGCGGATGCGCAATGCGATTGCCGAACTTCCAGATGGCACCTTCTCCGCCGATGCGGAAATTGAGGGCGCGACAGGTGCATCCCCTACGACGAAAATTCGTGTCGAGGTCGAGATTTCAGGCGACCAGATGGACATTTCCTTTGACGGCACCGACCCGCAGCTGAAGAACAACCTCAACTGCCCCTACGCCTCGACGATCGCTGCGGCCATCGCCTGCGTCAAATCCGTTCTGACGAGTGACGATGTGCCATTCAACGAAGGGATTGCGCGTGCGGTGAGGGTCTCAGCACCGCTGGGCTCGATCCTTAATCCACGACCGCCCGCGGCGGTCCGTGCGCGCCTTCTGGCCAGTCATCGCGTTTTCAACAGTATCATGATGGCCCTCGCGCAGGTCTGCCCGGACAAGGTGATAGCAGAAGGCTTCGATACCACGACGCCCATCTGCCTGTCCCACCAGGGTGCCTCCGGCTACAGCATCTATCTCGAGATCCTTGGCGGAGGCTATGGGGCCGGCATGAACAATGATGGTGCTGACGGCGTCGATTGCCCGCTCTCTAATTGCTCTAACATCCCGATCGAAGCACTGGAGATGGATTACCAATTCATGCGCATTGAGAATTACGCATTGCGGCCCGGGTCCGGTGGGGCGGGGCGCAGGCGTGGTGGCCATGGTTTCGAGCGCAGCTATCGCATGCTCAAGGATGATGTGCTCTTCTCCACCTATACCGACCGCTTCAACATCCAGCCACGGGGCCTCATGGGTGGCCAACCCGGTGCGACCTGTTCCATCCATATCGAGCGCGACGGCACAGAGATTCCGCTGACCTCGAAAGCAAGCTGCACGCTCGAGAAAGGGGATCTGCTTGTCGTTAGGACTGGTGGTGGCGCGGGGTTTGGAGAGCCCGAAGAAAGATCCGAGAGAAACATCAGCAAAGATCGTCGTCTCGGTCTCGCGTAACGCACATCAAGGGAGTCAGAAATGAGCGTGAAAGTCCTCTACCTCGTGAAGTACGAGAACGATCAGAAAGCGGCAATGTTGAAATCAGAAGCGATGCGCGAACGCGCCGCGATCCATCGCAAGGCGATCGCCGATTTCGGCGGCGTACCGATCGCTCAATACGGCGCCTTTGGCGAATATGACATGGTGTACATCTACGAGATGCCCGACAACGCCCACCTCGCCGCCAACCTGCACTTGACCGACTCCTTCGGCCTTGCGAAATACTCGAAGGCGATCGTGCTCATGGACGAAGAAGAGTTCTCCCAATCCATGGTGATCGCCGCTGAAACGGAAACCGAGTATTCTCCAGCGACTTGACCGGCGCGAATTTTGCCTTTCATGCTTCCCGGCGACAGGTTTGACTTGATTGGAATGGGGAGTCCACCGGCATGGTTTTACGCCCGACCATAAGGCATCTCGTCGTTTTGAAGACCGTGGTCGAGGTGCGAAACGTGACCAAGAGCGCGGCGTTGTTGAACTCTTCGCAACCCTCGATAAGCCGCACGATCAAGGAACTCGAAGGGATCATCGGGAGGCAATTGTTCGACCGGACCACGAGGTCCATCATCCCGACCAATGCAGGCCGCGAACTCTACAATCGGAGCGTCGAGATCCTTTCGGATGTCGACGCTGCCCTTGCCTCCACTCGCGACGTCGCAGATGGCCGCTCCGGCGTTCTCAAAATCGGCTACATGGATTTCGCCATAGTCGGCCGCTTGCCACAAATCCTTCGCAAGTTCGGCTCCCAGAACCCACGTGTCCGGCTCGATACGCAATGGCACATGACACAGGACCAGGTTCATCTTTTGAGCACTGGCGAACTTGATGTGGGCTTCATCAGCGGCTCTCCGAACCTCTCCGGGCTGGCGAAACGCGAAATTTCCCGCGAACGTTTGTTCGCCGTCTTCCCGGAAGATCACAGACTGGCGGAACAAATTTCGATCAGCCTTGAAGATTTGTCCGGCGAAAATTTTGTCACCGGGGGAGACAATTGGCACCACTACACGGATCTCCTTATAGAGCTCTGTGTGCAGCATGGCTTCGTTCCACGAGTATCTCAAACGGCCTTCACACGAGACGGAATACTCGGCTTCGTTCTCGCGGGTGCGGGGATAACGATCTATCCTGAATGTATTCTGAATGTGCCGCGGCAGGGATTGCGTTATGTCCCTGTAGACGGTGTCGGCCGCCCGGTTATCATTTCGCTGGTTTGGAACGAGGCCAGCCCGAACCCTGTGCTCGCGTCATTCCTAGAACAGATTTAGTCTCTATTGACCTGGTCATGTGTGAGCGGTGTTCTGCCGTCATCTGTGAACCGGCGTGCAATCTTGACCTCGCAATGGAGTGCGCCCCTCGGGACGCACAGAATTAGCGAATTGAATTTAACGGGAGCGGGCTTTGAGAGGAAGAAAGCCCAAGCCAAGACGCCATCGCCGCCATAGCATGGAGTTCAAGCGCCAAGTCAAAGCCGAGCATCATGCCGGTGAGACCCTGCACGCATTCTCGGCGCAGTTTCATCTGCACAGGCCATGTGACAGGCATGGCGCTCCTGAGCGCTCTCACGGGCTCTGTAATGAAGCTGCCTTGAATGACAGGTCACGGTGAGACGCGTTTCGTTGTTGAAAGGTGGAAAAAGGACCTGGCAAGTCGCCTCGCGCGATCTGCATCACGGGCGACCTGCCACGCCGTCAGAACTTCCTGCACACGCGCCTGAGCAGCTGCTCGCGGCGAAGCGTCGGGCGCGGATCGCGACCATTGCCGACCATCCGGAGGAACTCCACCCATGCGACCTCGTTGTCGGTCAGGTCTTCAGGACCTACGGAAAGCGGGCGCGTGCGTGCATGGGCCTCATTGCTGGACGTGGCGCTGGGTGCCTTCATGCCTCTACCTCTTGAAGATCGCCCGGATCGCCGCGCGGCCGCGGCTGGTCATGCGCGGGTCGCTGTGATCCGAAGCCTCGCGGATCTCCTGAAGCCAGCCGAGCTCGTTGCCGGTGATCGGCGTGCCCATGATTTCCACGAGAGCATGCGCGGCGGTATCGCCCTCGATCTGCTCGAGCGTCAGGCGCAACAAATATGCGGGATCGCATTCCAGCGCACGCGCCAGGCTGGGCACGCGATCGAGCGGCAGCTTGCTGGAGCCACCCTTCAGCATCGAGAGCATGTTGACGCTGACGAACCCGGCCTCGACGGCGATCTCGATCTGCGACTTCCGGGGCTTGAGCTCCATCACGCGCTTCTCAATGTATTTCGCGAGCCGGGTCTCAGCGTAAGGTTTCTTCGGCATGGTCTTCCCCTTGATCAGTTGTCTCACAGCGCATCAGCTGCTTGCTTTATTCATAGCAACGGCCTGACGGGGAACGGGCGGGGAACAATGTTTATCCCGATGCCATAACGGCGGGAGAACAGCCATGTAGGAGAGGCGCTCTGTCAACGTGGCTTCCAGGGACCCTCACGCCCCGAGGCGGGAAGCACACCAAAGTATTCGCTGCGCGAGCAAACGTGCGACGTGCGACGTGCGAATCAAGGTGTTCCTGGAACGGGTTGATATGCTTATCTATGCGTCGAAATATGTTGTCCATATCGTGTATCGATGCAGTTAATCGTGTCCATTTTTACGGCGGTTACAAAGTTACAAAAATCATTTTAACTTATTGATTTTATTAATTCATGTCAGAATTCGAGTCCCTCCGGGCCTACCATTTCGATCCTTGTCGTGGCTGCGGGAGCCCGGCGACGATGACCATTCGGATCGCGGCGGTTTCTCAGCGATAGGTGCGTTGCTCCATCGGGGTTGCCTCGATCCGGGCACGCAGGCCCGCGAGCAGGGCCTGTTCGGCGCGGTTGAGCACCGCCTGCGGGTTCCACACCACATGCACATCGACGGCCGCTGTCTGGTCGTAGGGCGGCAATTGCCACAGAAGACCGTCGCGCACGTCGCGCGCGGCCACGTGCAGTGGCAGGGGGCCGATCCCGAGCCCCGCGACGATCATGCGCCGCACTTCCTCCAGATGGCTCGACGTGGCGATGATCTGATCACCCAGTTCGGCCTGCGCGCGCATCAGCGTCACCGGTTTCAGCGCGTCCTGCAAGCGGTCGGTTTCGAAGCTGACGGCACTCTGCCCCGTCAGATCGGCGCGCGTGAGGTTGCTCCGACCGAACAGCGGGTGCGGCGGACCGCAAAAGAGGCCGAAGAACTCGCGGTAGAGGCGCAGGTATTCCAGCCTCGGGTTGCGCTTGTGCACGAGGCAGATCGCGAAGGAGGAGGCGCGCGCAGAGACCGTCTCGATCGCCTGTGCCGAGGAATGCACCTCGATCGACAGGGTCGCACGCGGGTTCTCGGCGTGGAATTCGGCCAGCACCTGGTCAAAAAGCGGGCAAATCACGTGGGACGCCAGCGAGACGCGCACATGACCGGTAACCTCGTCGGTCATGTCGCGCATCAGCGTGGAAAGCCGCAGGATCGCCCCCTGGATATCGAGCGCTTCGCGATAGAGCGTCTCGCCTGCCTCGGTCAGCTCGAACCGCCCCGGCGCGCGGTGAATGAGCCGTTTCTCGACGCGGTTTTCCAACCTTTTCAATGCAGTGGACACCGATGGCTGGGTCAGGCGCAACCGGTTCGCCGCATCGGTGACGGAGCGTGACTGTGCCAGAACGACGAAGGTACGCAAGAGGTTCCAATCCATCTCGCGCATGATGCGTTCGGGGCTGTCGCGGCTCTCCATAGTTTTCATCTATTATCACAATTCTTATTATCTATTTGATTAATGATTGGCCGGTTTGCACCCTCGACGCAAGCCCGCAATGGACGGGCGGCGCATGAAGGGGAGACGCATGTCGGTCGAAGCCCGCGAGGCGAGACAGCCGTGGATATTGCTTTCGCCCGCCCTGGGGGCGGTGCTGTTCCTGCTGATCATTCCGCTGATGTTCATCGTGGTCTATTCCTTCTGGCTGCGCTCGGCCATGGGCGCGGATACGGTCGGATTCTACCTCGACAACTGGCAAAAGGCGCTCTCGGACCGGTTCTATCGCGAAATCCTGCTCAACACGCTCAAGATCGCGGCAATCACCACGGTGATCTGCGGGCTGATGGGCTATCCGGCGGCCTATTTCATCGCGCGTTCACGCGGCAGCAAGATGATCCTGCTGCTGCTTCTGATGCTGCCCTTCTGGATCAGCTACATCATTCGCACGATGAGCTGGATCAACATCCTCGGGACCTCGGGCGCGCTCAACACGTTGCTGATGACGCTCGGGATCATCAATGAGCCGATGCAGATGCTTTATAACGAGGCGACGGTGATCCTCGGCCTCGTGCATTTCCTGCTGCCCTTCATGGTGCTCAATGTCTATGTGAGCCTGGAGGGCATCGACACCAATCTGGAGGATGCCGCCAATTCCCTAGGGGCGACCCGGTGGGAGGCATTTACCCAAGTCACCCTGCCACTGTCGCTGCCCGGCCTCGCCGCCGGGGGTTTGCTGTGCTTCGTGCTGGGCGCGGGCACCTACATCACGCCGGTGATCCTTGGCGGACCGACAGATGCGATGTTTGCCAACCTCGTGTACGAGGCGATCATCACGCAGCTCAACTGGCCGCTCGGCTCCGCGCTGTCGCTCCTGCTGCTCGCTGTGCTGGGCGTGCTGGTGGCGATCTACAATCGCTATCTCGGCATGGCGCAATTGGCGAAGGGGCTGGGCTGATGGGTTGGCAGGCGATCCGAATCTGGACCGTTCTGGTCTATGGCTTCATGTTCCTGCCGGTGGCGGTGGTGGTGCTTCTGTCCTTCAACGCCAATCAGTTCGGCAGTTTCCCGATGACCGGCATGTCGCTGCGCTGGTTCGTGGAATTGTGGAACAACGATGCGGTGATGCGCGCCTTTCAGACCTCGATCGTGCTGGGGCTGATGACGGCGGTGATCTCGACCACCCTCGGCATCCTCGCCAGCCTCGCGCTGGTGCGCTACAGCGTGCCCGGGCGCAACACGATCACCACGCTGCTGATCGCGCCCATCCTGGTGCCCGAGGTGGTGCTCGCCGTGGCGCTCCTGCTGTTTCTAAACTGGCTCGGCCTCGGCAAGAGCTTTGCGCTGCTACTCGCCGGGCACGTGATCTTTACCCTGCCGTTCGTGATCCTCGTGGTGCAGGCGCGGCTGGTCAGCATCAAGCGCGACGTGGAGGAGGCAGCGCTCAGCCTCGGGGCCAGTCCGGTGCAGACGTTTTTTTCGGTCACCCTGCCGCTGATGCTGCCCGCCGTGGCCGCAGGCGCGCTCTTCGCCTTCACCATCAGTTTCGACGACATCACCGGCACGCTGTTCTGGAAACCCGGCGGCGTGGAGACGGTGCCGACGCAGATCTTCTCGATGCTACGCAATTCGATCAGCCCGGAAATCAACGCGCTCGGCACGGTGATGATCGTGATGACCGTGGGCCTGCCGCTGCTCGGTGCGGCAGTGGCTCGCAAACTCGCCATGAAAGGCGGCAACTAAGAACCGCCCCAACCCTCGACAAGGAGATATGACAATGGACAATACCAAGAGATATGAACGACTTCTCGAACGCTACCGCAACGGTGACCTGGACCGGCGCAATTTTCTGGGCCTGATCGGCGCGGCGGGGCTTGCCTATGGGGTGCAGACGCCTTTCGCCAAGTTCGCCCACGCGCAGGAGGTGCAACAGGTCCGATTCGACGGATGGGGCGGTGTCGTCTCCGAGGCGTTCCGCGAACATGCGTTCGAGCCTTATACCAAGGCGACCGGCATCGAGGTCGTGGACGGCACCTTTGCGGGCAGCGACGAGTATCTCGCGCAGGTCCGGTCCAGCCAGGAGGGCACGTACAACATCGCGCACCTCTCGGGCGTGTTCGACTATGCCCGCTACGTGAATTTCGGGCTGACGGTAAAGCTGAACCTCGACAATATCCCCAATATGTCGCTGGTGATGGACGCGCTGACCAACGCGTTCCGAGGGGTGACGCCGGATTACCTCTCGGCGGTGCCTTACGATTACGGCACCACGGGTCTGGCCTATAACCGCAAATATATCTCCGACGAGGAGATGAAGGAAAAGGGTGCCAGCATCCTCATCGACGAGGCCTACAAGGGCAAGATCGGCGGCTGGGGCGAATGGCGCACGCGGATCTGGTATGGCGCGCTCCAGACCGGCCAGGACCCCAACAACATCGAGGATATGGAGGCCGTCTGGGACGCGATCCGCAGCCACCGCGATCTGGCCCTGAAATACTGGTCGTCGGGGGCGGAACTGATGAGCCTGCTGGCGGAGGAGGAAATCTACGTCACCGAAGGCTGGTCGGGCCGTATCGCGGCCTTGCAACAGGAAGGCCACGACATCGGCTATTACGATGCGCCGGGCAGCTTTGCGTGGCAGGAATGCCTGCATGTTCTCAAGGGCAGCCCGGTCGAGGCCTGCGAGGAGTTGTTGAACTTCATGCTCGCACCCGAGACCTCCATCGCCGTGGCCGAGGGGCAGAACTATCCCCCCGCGCTCGACGGGACCAAGGTCGATCTGGGCGACAAGATCCCGACCCTGCCAGCCTATGATCCGACCGGCACGCTGGCCTCGCTCACCTTCGCCGATCCGAATTACTGGAACGGCAACGAGGCGGAATGGTCCGAGACCTTCAGCCGCGTGCAGCGCGGGTATTAAGCCAACGCCGCGCCCCATGCCGGGGCGCGGCTCATCCCCTGACAGGAGCCCCCGATGAGCGCCGTCACCCTGCAAGACATCGTCAAGCGTTTCGGCACCTTCACCGCCGTGCATCGCACCACGCTGGAAATCCCCGAAGGCGCTTTCCTGACGCTGCTCGGCCCGTCGGGCTGTGGCAAGACGACCAACCTGCGCATGATCGCCGGGCTGCTCGACCCGACCGAGGGCGAGATCCTGATCGGCGGCAAGCGCGTCAACGACGTGCCGATTCACAAGCGCAATCTCGGCCTCGTCTTTCAGAACTACGCGCTGTTCCCACACAAGACCGTGGCCGAGAACGTTGCCTTTGGCCTCAAGTATCGTGACGTACCCAAGGCGGACATTCCGGCCAAGGTGCAGGCGGCGCTGGAACTGGTGCAATTGCCCAATGTCGGCGACCGCTACCCCAAGGAACTGTCTGGCGGCCAGCAGCAGCGCATCGCGCTGGCCCGCGCCATCGTGATCGAGCCGGATGTGCTCTTGCTCGACGAGCCGCTCTCGGCGCTCGATGCCAACCTGCGCGAGGATATGCGCGTGGAGTTGAAGCGCATCCAGGAGCGCATCGGCGTGACCACCGTTTTCGTCACCCATGACCAGTCCGAGGCGCTCGCCATGTCGGACCTGATCGTGGTCATGTCCGAGGGGCGCGTGGAGCAGGTGGGCAAACCCGAAGAGGTGTATAACACCCCCGCCTCGGAATTCGTCGCCAATTTCCTCGGCGCATCCAATATCATGGTGGCGAAATGCACCGATCACGGCGCCGCCGTCATGCTCGAAGAGCCCACTTTCGGCCGCGTGCAGGTGCCCGCCGCCAAGGCCCCCAACCTCAAGGGCACGGGCGCGGCCAAGCTCGTGGTGCGCGCAGAAAAGCTGCTTCTGGCCCGCGATCCGGCGCCCGAGGGCGTGGTTTCTGTGCCCGCCACGGTGGAGACCGTGGATTACCAGGGGCAGGCGGTGCGCTACTTCGTGCGTGCGGGCGAGACGCAATTGCAAGCCATCAACTTGATCGACGAACACCCCTTCGCCGCGGGCGATGCGGTCCACCTGCACCTGCGTCCGCAGGATTGCGCGGCGCTGCCGGGATAAGAGAATGAACGTGAAACCCTCTCACCTTTTCTACCAGGGGCGCGAGCGCAAGCCGGTGCTCGATCAGGCGCGCGGCGTCTACATGTGGGACGTGGACGGCAAGCGCTACCTCGATGGATCGTCGGGCGCGATGGTCTGCAATATCGGCCATTCCAACGAGAACGTGCTCGAAGCGATGCGCCGCCAGATGGAAAAATCCACCTTCGGCTACCGCCTGCATTTCGAGACCGAGGCGTCGGAGAAACTCGCCGCCAAGACCGCCGCCCTGTGCCCGGACGGCATGAACCGGGTGTTCTTCGTCTCGGGCGGGTCCGAGGCGGTGGAATCGGCCCTGAAACTCGCCCGGCAATACGCGCTCGCCACCGGCGAAGGCAGCCGCTGGAAGATCATCAGCCGCGCGCCGTCGTATCACGGCTGCACTCTCGGTGCGCTCGCCATCACCTCTTATGCGCCGCTCACCGAGCCCTTTACGCCGCTGATGCAGGCGATGCCGAAGGTGCCCGCGCCCCGCGCCTACCTCGACGGGCTGGACCCCGAGGACGAGGCGACGGGCCACCATTATGCCGACATGCTGGAGGCGAAGATACTGGAGGAAGGCCCCGAGAGTGTGCTGGCCTTCGTGGTGGAGCCCATCGGTGGCGCCTCGACCGGGGCGCTGGTGCCGCCCAAGGGCTACATGGAGCGGGTGCAGGAGATTTGCCGCCGATATGGCGTGCTGCTGATCCTGGACGAGGTGATGACCGGGGCGGGGCGCACCGGCAAGTTTCTCGCCTCCGAGCATTGGAATCTGGAGCCGGACATCATCGTCATGTCCAAGGGCTTTGCCGCCGGTTACGTGCCGCTTGGCGCGATGGTCGCACACGAGCGGCTGGTCGAGGTGGTGCTGGATGCGGGCGGATTTTTGCACGGCTTTACCTATGCTGGTAACCCGCTGGCCTGCGCCGCCGGTCTGGCCGTGATCGACGAGATCGAGCGGCAGGACCTGGTGGGCAACGCGGCGCGCATGGGGGTCAAGCTCAAGGAGCGGCTGGAGGGCCTGATGCAGCGCTATGCCATCATCGGCGACGTGCGCGGCAAGGGGCTGCTGACGGCGTTCGAATTCATGGCCGACCGGGGCAGCAAGGCACCGCTGCCGAAGCACCTTCAGGCCTTCAACCGGTTCGTGCAGATCGCCTATGACAAGGGGCTGATCGTCTATTCGCGGCGCACCCGCGACGGGGTGGAGGGCGACCATATCATCGTCGCCCCGCCGATGATCGCGACCGAGACGCATCTCGACGAGATCACCGAGATGCTGGATGCGTCGCTGTCGGAGTTCACCGAGGAGATCCGCCCGGCGCTGGAGCGGGCGGTGTAATGCGCGAAATCATCATCACCTGCGCGCTCACCGGCTCGATCCACACGCCGTCAATGTCACCGCATCTGCCGATAACCGCCGGTAACATCGCAACGGCGGGCATCGAGGCGGCGGAGGCGGGCGCGGCGATCCTGCACCTGCACGCGCGCGACCCCGAAACGGGCCAACCCTCTGCCGATCCGGAGCATTTTCGTGCCTTCCTGCCGCGTCTGAAACAGGGCTGCGACGCGGTGCTCAACCTTTCCACCGGGGGCAGCGCGGTGATGAGCCTCGACGAACGCCTCGCCGCGCCCAAGGAGGCCGCGCCGGAAATGGCCTCGCTCAACATGGGGACGATGAACTTCGCCCTTTACCCGATGGCCGACCGCATCACCGACTGGCGGCATGACTGGGAAAAGCCGTTCCTCGAAGGCTCCGACGACCTTGTGTTCAAGAACACCCCGCGCGACATCGCCCGCATCCTGACGGAGCTGGGGCAAGAGCGCGGCGCACGATTTGAATTCGAATGCTACGATCTGGGCCATCTTTACATGCTGCGCCATTTCGCGGATCGTGGCCTGATCGAGGCGCCGTTCTTCATCCAGTTCGTGTTTGGTGTACTGGGGGGCATGGGGCCGGACCCTGAGAACCTCACGCACATGGTGCGCATTGCGGACAAGCTGTTCGGCGACGACTACATGTTCTCGGTGCTGGCCGCAGGGCGGCACCAAATGCCGATGGCGGCACAGGCGGCGGCGATGGGCGGGCATGTGCGCGTCGGGCTGGAGGACAGCCTGACGATTGCGCGCGGCACGCTGGCGCGGTCGAACGCCGAACAGGTCGCCAAGGTGCGCGGCATCGTCGAAGCAATGGGGCGCGAGGTGGTGGATGCCGACGGCGCGCGCCGCCTGCTTGCGCTCAAGGGCGCGGACCGGACCGCGATCTAGGTCATGATGACGGAGTTTCGCACGGTGACGACGGAGGCGGACGTGGTTCTTCTGGACCGCGCTCTGCGCGCGTTGAGCGATAATCTGGGGGACAGGCACAAGGCCGGAATGGGCGTGTTGCGCGCGGCGCTGACCGGCACTACTCCGGCGGCTTACGGGCTTTTGGCCTGGGATGGTGACGTTGTCGGAGCGGCGCTCTACAGCCCGGTCTTTTCCACGGCGCGGGGGGCGGCGGGGGTCTATGTCTCGGACCTGTGGGTCGATGGGGCGACGCGCGGACAGGGGGTCGGGCAGAGTATTCTGGCCGAGATCGCGCGGCGGGCCGGGAAGCTGTGGCAGGCAGAATGGATGACGCTGGCAGTCTATGGCCACAGCACCGCCGCGCGCCGGTTCTACGAGCGTCTGGGCTTTGCACCGCAGGAGAGCGTGACACAGATGCGCCTGTCACAGGCAGGGTTTGAAAGACTGAAGGGAGAGGGCAGATGAAGGCCATTTTCGACGACCGCCAGTGGAAGCATGACCCCAAGCATTTCATGGCCAATGGCGTCATCCAGCCCAGCCCCGAACAGCCCGAGCGCATCGCGAGGCTGACGCATGGTGCGCGCGCTGCGGGCTGCGACCTCATTGCGCCTCGTGAGGCCGGGCTTGGCCCGGTTGCCGCTGTGCATACGCCTGAGTATGTTACCTTCCTGCGCAACATCCACACCCGCTGGCAGCGGATCGACGGCGGCGGGCCAGAGGTGATCCCCAATATCCACCCCGCCACGCGCACCGATGGCTACCCCAAATCCGCCGTGGGACAGGCAGGCTATCACCAGGCCGATACGGCCTGCCCCATCGGCGCAGGCACATGGGAGGCCGCCTATTGGTCGGCACAGGTGGCCGTGACCGGGGCCGATCTGCTGGAGCAGGGCGCGCGCGCCGCCTATGCCCTCTGCCGCCCGCCGGGGCACCATGCCTTCGCCGATCTGGCGGGGGGGTTCTGTTTTCTGAACAACGCCGCCATCGCCGCCGAACGGTTGCGTATGGCCGGCCTGCGCCCCGCCATTCTCGACGTCGATGTGCATCACGGAAATGGCACGCAGGGCATCTTCTACGACCGCGACGATGTGCTGACCATCTCGATCCATGCCGATCCCGAACGCTTTTACCCGTTCTTCTGGGGCCATGCGCAGGAACGCGGAGAGGGCCGCGGCACCGGCTACAACCTCAACCTGCCGCTGCCACGCAAGACCGGCGACGACGACTACCTCAAGACCCTCGACAGGGCCCTCGAACGCATCACCAATTTCGGTGCCGATGCCGTGGTCGTGGCGCTTGGCCTCGACGCCTACGAGGGCGATCCGTTCCAGGGGCTTGCCATCACCACCCCCGGCTTCACCCGCATCGGCGCCGCCATAGCAGAGGTGGGACTGCCCACGCTCTTTGTGCAGGAGGGTGGCTATCTCTGCGAGGAACTGGGCCAGAACCTGACCGCCACCCTCACCGGGTTCGAGGGGGCGCAGGCATGACCGATATCCTCGTCATCGGCGGCGGCATCGCGGGCATCAGCGCGGCGGCCGAATGCGCCCGCGCGGGGGCCAGCGTCACCGTGCTGGAGAGCGAACCGCAGATCGGCTATCACGCGACGGGCCGCTCGGCGGCGATCTTCATCCGCAACTACGGCAACGCCACGCTGAGGGCCTTGAACGCCGTGGCGGAGCCGATTTTCGAGCATCCCGGCGAGATCAGCGACAAGCCGATCCTCAGCCCGCGCGGCGAGCTGATGGTCGCCTCCGAAGAAGAACTTCCGGTGCTCGACGCTTATCTCGATGGCGCGGTGGGGGTGGAGCGGCTAACCGGCAAGGAGGCAGCCGAGATCGTCCCCATCCTGCGCCCCGAGCGCATCGCGGGCGCAATGATCGAGCGTAACGCGCGCGGGATCGACGTAGACCTGCTGTTGCAAGGCTATGCGCGGATGCTACGCGCCCGCGGCGGGCGGATCGTCACCGGTGCCGCTGTGCAGGCGCTGCGCCATGAGGCCGGGCAATGGCGGGTAGAGACGGAAAAGGGCACCTTCACCGCGCCCACCATCGTCAACGCTGCGGGCGCATGGGCCGACGAGATTGCCGCGATGGCCGGTCTGCCGCGCCTCGGCCTGCAACCCTATCGCCGCTCCGCCGCAATCATTCCGGCCCCCGAGGGCCACGACACCGAACACTGGCCGATCTTCGGCTCCATCGCCGAGACCTGGTATGCCAAGCCCGAGGCGGGCAAGCTGATGGTCTCGCCCGCCGACGAAGACCCGGTCGATCCCCACGATGCCTGGCCCGAGGACATGGTGCTCGCCGAGGGCCTCCACCGGTTCGAGCAGGCGGTGACGCACGAGGTCACGCGGCTGGAACATAGCTGGGCGGGGCTGCGCACCTTTGCCCCCGACCGCACGCCGGTGGCAGGCTTCGATCCACGCGCACATGGCTTTTTCTGGCTGGCTGGTCAGGGTGGCTATGGCGTTCAGACCGCGCCCGCGCTATCGCGATTGAGCGCGGCACTGTTGACCGGTCGTACACCGGAAATCGACGCGGCCACCCGCGCCGCGCTCGCGCCCGACCGCCTCATCTGACCCAACCGAAAGGCACATTCCATGAGCGACATCACCCGCCACGACACCGGCCAACGCATGAGCCAGATCGTCACCCATAACGGCACCATCTACCTAGCCGGGCAGGTCGGCAACCCGGGTGACAGCGTCGCCGACCAGACCCGCACCTGCCTCGAGAAGGTCGAGACACTTCTGGCCGAGGCCGGATCAGACGCCACGCGCATCCTGCAATGCGTGATCTGGCTCGCCGACATGGCCGATTTCGCAGAGATGAACGCGGTTTGGGATGCCTGGGTGCCCGAGGGCCACGCCCCCGCCCGCGCCTGTGGAGAGGCAAAGCTCGCAACGCCCGCGTACAAGGTGGAACTGATCGTCACCGCCGCGCAGGGATGAGGCCCCTGCCCCGTGCGATTGGTCGCGCGGGGCCACACCTCAGCCGGTACGCCCGGTGATGTAGTTCTCCGTCCGCTCATCCTGCGGGTTGGTAAAGATCATGTCGGTATCGCCATATTCCACCAGGTTGCCGAGGTGGAAGAACGCGGTCTTCTGGCTGATACGCGCCGCCTGCTGCATCGAGTGAGTGACGATCACCACGGAAAACTGCTTCTTTAGCCCGTCGATCAGGTCCTCGATCAGGGCGGTCGCGATCGGGTCGAGCGCCGAGCACGGCTCGTCCATCAGCAGGACCTCGGGTTGCGTGGCCACGGCACGCGCGATGCAGAGCCGCTGCTGTTGGCCGCCCGACAGCCCGGTGCCGGGGGTGTCGAGCCGGTCCTTGACCTCATCCCAGAGTCCCGCGCCCCGCAGGGCGGTTTCCACCACCTCGTCAAGCTCGGCCTTATTGCGGGTCATGCCGTGGATCTTGGGGCCGTAGGCCACGTTGTCATAGATCGACTTGGGGAACGGGTTGGGCTTTTGAAACACCATGCCCACCTTGGCGCGCAACTGCACCGGGTCGACGGAGGGCGCGTAGATGTCCTGCCCGTCGATCCTGATCTCGCCTTCCACGCGGCAGATGTCGATCGTGTCGTTCATGCGGTTGATGCAGCGCAGGAAGGTGGATTTGCCGCAGCCCGAGGGGCCGATGAACGAGGTCACGGTCTTGTCCGCGATATCCACGTTGACATCCTTTATGGCGTGCGTGTCGCCATAATAGACCTGCACGTCTCTCGCGGATATCTTGGTTTCGGCCTGGTCCACGTCGTGCTCCGATTTTGTCACGTCATACATCTTTTCTCGGTCCTTTCTACCATTTCCGCTCGAATTTATGGCGCAGGAAGATGGCGATGGCGTTCATCGTGATGAGGAAGGTCAGCAAGACCAGGATCGCGGCCGAGGTGCGGCTGACGAAGCCCCGTTCCGGGCTGTCGGCCCAGATGAATATCTGCGTGGGCAAGGCGGTCGCGCTATCGAAGGGTGTCGCCGGGGCCGAGGTAATGAAGGCGTTCATTCCGATCAGCAAGAGCGGCGCGGTTTCGCCCAGCGCCTGTGCCAGCCCGATGATCGTGCCGGTCAGGATGCCCGGCATGGCGAGCGGCAGCACATGGCCGAACACCACCTGTTGCTTGGACGCCCCCACGCCCAGCGCCGCCTCGCGGATCGAGGGGGGCACGGCCTTGAGGGCTGCGCGGGTGGCGATGATGATCGTCGGCAGGGTCATCAGCGCCAGCGTCAGTCCGCCCACGAAGGGCACCGAGCGCGGCATCCCGAACCAGCCGATGAACACCGCGAGACCCAGCAGGCCAAATACCACCGACGGCACCGCGGCGAGGTTGTTGATGTTGATCTCGATGAGATCCGACACGCGATTCTTGGGTGCGAACTCCTCTAGATAGATCGCCGCGCCAATACCCACGGGGAAGGCGAGCAGAAAACACACCAGCAGCGCGTAGGCCGAGCCGATGATCGCGCCCTTGAGCCCCGCCAGTTCCGGAAAGCGCGAATCGGCGTTGGTGATCAGTCCCCAGTTTAATGGCTCGGAGACCATCTCCGCCTCGGCGAGCTGATTGAAATTTGCAATCTCGTCATCCTTGAGGCGGCGGTTCTCCTCGGGGGTGTCAGGATCGATCAGCCCCTTGTTGAGCTGATCATAGGGGTCCGAGAGCGGGACGGTCACGCTCACCGTCTCGCCGATCAGGCCGGGGTCAGCGACAACCATGTCGCGGATGGTGAACTGCGCGCCGTTGGACAGAATGCTCGTTAGCTTGCGCAACTCCGCGCGGTCATCGGGCACATCGGGGAATAGCGACTGCATCGTGTTCGTCAGGATCTGGCGGTAATTGCCGCGCTCGGGCGCGTCCGCGCGTATTAGGTCGGGATCAAGCTCCACCTCGATTTCCAGATGGGTCTGCGTAAAGGCGTGATACCCGGTAGATATCAGCGAGCCGATCAGCAAAAGCAGCATCGCGAAGGCGATCGAGATCGCCCCCAGCCCGAGGGATTTGAGCCACAATTCGCTGCGCTTGCGCTTGCGCAGACCGGCCTGGAAGGCGGGGGCCGTCCAGTCGAACTTGTCCGTGGTCGCGTCGGTCATGGCCATGGGTCCTAGTCGTAGATTTCACGGTATTTGCGCACGATGCGCAGGGCGGCGACGTTGATCACCAGCGTCATCAGGAACAGCACCATGCCGAGCGCGAAGGCCGCGAGGGTCTTGGGGCTGTCGAACGCGGTGTCGCCGATCAGAAGGGTCACGATCTGCACGGTGACGGTGGTCACGCTGTCAAGCGGGTTGATCGTCATCTTGGCAATGAGACCGGCGGCCATCACGACGATCATCGTCTCGCCGATGGCGCGGCTCACCGCCAGCAGGATGCCCCCCACGATGCCCGGGATCGCCGCGGGAAAGAGCACCTTGAGAACGGTCTCGGCCGAGGTGGCGCCGACTGCGAGCGATCCGTCGCGCAGGCTGCGCGGCACCGCGCCCAGCGCGTCATCGGCAAAGGACGAGATGAACGGGATCAGCATGATGCCCATGACACTGCCCGCCGCCAGCGCGGTGTTGGGCGCGATAGGCAGGCCCAGATCGCTACCAAAAGAGCGAATCGCGGGGGCAATTACGAGAATGGCGAAAAAGCCGTAGACCACCGTCGGCACGCCGGCGAGTATCTCGAGCACCGGTTTGACCACCGAACGCACCCGGTGCGAGGCGAATTCATGCAGGTAGATGGCCGACAGAAGGCCGATGGGCGTGGCCACCACCATCGCCACCGTGGCGATGACGAGCGTGCCGAGAAACACCGGCAACATGCCAAAGGCGCCTTCTGCCGCGATCTGGTCCTCGCGCAGCGGTATCTGCGGCTCCCACGATGTGCCGAGCACAAAATCCCAAAAGGGGACCATGTTGAAGAAACGGATCGTCTCGAACAGGAGCGACGCGACGATGCCGATGGTCACGAAAATCGCCACCGTCGCGCAAGCCACCATCAGGCCATGCACCATGCCTTCGGTGCCCTGCCGCGCCCGGAAATCGGCGGACACACGGCGACGTGCGCGGGAGAGAAGCAGCGCCGCCAGCGCCGCGGTGACGGCGACCAGAAGCATCCCCGAGGTCACGCGCAGCGACACGAGACGCTCGGCGGCGTCGAGCTTCCATTGCTCGGGCTCACCGAAGATGCGACCGCCCGCGATGGAGCGGATCTCGGCCATGATCAACTGGATTTCGCCGGTTCCGAGGCCATCGAGTTGCCCCGACGGCAGCCCCCCCTTGAGCAGCATCTCGATCACCGTTCCCTGGAACAGCAGCCACAGCACGATGAGAAAGAAGGTCGGGATGAGAACCGATAGCGCGGCATATCCGCCGTGGAACCCGTCGAGCGAATGCATCGTCGTGCCCCCGGCACGGAGGGCGCGCGCCGCGCGCAGATTGAGAACGTATCCGATCACCACGGCGACGAACAGGATCAGAAAGGCGATGAGCGTCATGGGAATGCCTGCCGTTTCAAGTAATGACGCCCCCGCCACTGCGAGAGGGGGCGTCGGGAAGGCGCGGCGTACCGTGCCCGGTCGGCACTATAGCCGTATCAGCTCTTGGGTTCCATGGAGGCACCGTTGATGACGTCGTCCTGGGTCTTGGCGCGCAGATCGTCGGGCAGGGTAACCATGCCGCGCTCCTCAAGATAGCCGCCGGGGGCCATCGCGTCCTCGGACATGTACTCCTCGACGAACTCCTGGAAGTTTGGGATCACGCCGCGATGCGCGTTCTTGACGTAGAAGAACAGCGGGCGCGAGATCGGGTAGGAGAAGTCACCAATAGTGTCGGCAGTGGGTTCGACACCGTTGATGTTCACGCCCTTCAGCTTGTCGAGGTTTTCGTAGAGGAACGAATAGCCGAAGATGCCCATCGCGTTCGGGTCGGCCTCGAGACGCTGCACGATCAGGTTGTCATTCTCGCCAGCTTCGATGAAGGGGCCGTCGGTACGCATGCGCGAGCAGTTTTCCTTGACCCATTTCTTGTCGAAGTCGCCATTCGCGACGTAATCGGTCTCCTTGCAGCCCTCGCGCATCGCCAGCTCGACGAAGGCGTCGCGGGTGCCCGAGGTCGGCGGCGGTCCGAGAACGAGGATCTCGGTCTCGGGCAGGTCGGCGTTGATTTCCGACCACTTGGTGTAGGGGTTATCGACCCACTCGCCATCGACCGGAACCTCGGCACCCAGCGCGAGGTAGATTTCCTCGAGCGACAGGTCCCATGCAAAATCGTTGTCGCGCGACACGCCGATGGACAGGCCGTCATAGCCGATCATCGCCTCGGTGATGTCGGTCACGCCGTTTTCCTCGCACTTGGCCCATTCCGAGGCCTTCATTGCGCGCGAGGCGCCGGTCAGGTCGGGATGGCTTTCGCCGATGCCTTCGCAGAAAATCTGCATCCCGCCGCCGGTGCCGGTGGATTCCACGATCGGCGACGGCGCGCCGGTATTATTCGAGAATTGCTCGGCTACGGCTTGCGTGTACGGGAACACGGTGGACGAACCGACGATGCTGATCTGGTCGCGCGCGGCGGCCGTGGTCGCGGACATGGCGGCCAGCGCCAGCGCCGAGACGGAAAGTTTGGTGTAGGACATGATAGCTCCTGCTGTCAGGTTTAGGTTTGGACAACCACGCGTCGGATAGGCGTCTCGGGTGACATCAGTGCTACGTTTTTGTAACATTTACATGAAGCACGGCATCCAATGCGACTTCTTTACGCGACGTGTGAAGCTGCTTCTCCGAGGTCAAGCGCCAACCCATGGACGACGGTGCTATCTTGAGTCGCCGAACGCGGGCCATGACACACGGAGTCGCGGAGCGCATCAACCCCGGATATGCCTCGAATCGCGAGGAGGTAACGCTCCGTTACCGGTGCCTAGAGCGTTTCGCGTTCATTCGCATTCACGCAACCCGCTCCAACTCATTGATTTCGCGTGTCTGAGAAGCTCAAAACCGGTTCCCACTTTTGAGCGACACGCTCTAGCGCCTACCCTCGCGCAGCCACCCGGCGGTGATAAACCCGGCGGTCAGCAACAACACCAGCCACGGCGGCAGGAGCGCCATCTGCCGCACGCTCACCGTCTCGTAAGCCCCTCGGGGGGTGATCCCGATCCAGCCGCGCCCGGCGGCGGGGCGGCCTGCGCGCACCTCGCGGATCGCCGGCAACCCGTCCTTGAGCGCGCGCACGCCGCCGCCCGTGGGGGCGATGGCGGGCGCGAGCACATCACCGGTGGCCAGCGTTCGCTCGAATTCCACCGGGGCAGCCGGGCCGAGGCCAATCACCGCCGTCTCGTCACCGTTCTCCAGCCGGTAGAGCCCGATCTCGGGCCCCTCGTAGACCGTCTCGAACCGGCCCGGTGCCACCTTTTCGAGCGAGCGGACCACCTCGTCGCCCGAGGGGGTCGTAATGCTCACGTCGGGCACCGATTCGGAGAGCGTGCGGCGGGTGATCCGCATGGTCTGCCCGGTCGCCTCGGCGCGCAGCGCCTCTTCCTCGAGCTCGGGCTCCTTCATCATCCAGTGCGCCAGCCGCCGCAGCAGGTCGAGCTGTGGCCCGCCACCCTCGTAGCCGCGCCCCCACAGCCAGGCATGATCCGAAGCCAAGAGCGCCACGCGCCCCTCTCCCACCCGGTCGAGCACCAGCAACGGGCGCTCTTCCGCGCCGGTCATCACCACCTCGCCATCCGCGTCGGGCTCCACCTCGATCTGGCGCATCCAGCGACCCCAGTCGCCCTCCCAAGCCGCATCGAGTCCCGCTGTCACCGGGTGCCGTTGCCCCAGCTCATTGATCCGCGGTCGATAGCCCTTCTCGACTACGCGCGCGGTGGGGCGCGCAGGGACCATTTCCTCGAACGGGCCGCGATAGATACTCTCGGCCCCGGCAAAATCCGGCCCGGCGGCGAGCAACACCGCACCGCCACGCTCGACATACTGGCGGATGTTCTCGAGATAGATCGAGGGCAGGATACCGCGCCGCCGGTAACGGTCGAAGATGATGAGGTCGAACTCGTCCACTTTCTCGAGAAACAGCTCGCGGGTGGGAAAGGCGATGAGCGACAGCTCGCGCACCGGCACGCCATCCTGTTTCTCGGGCGGACGCAGGATCGTGAAATGCACGAGGTCCACGGAGCTGTCGGATTTCAGCAGGTTGCGCCATGTCCGCGTGCCCGCGTGCGGCTGCCCCGAGACGAGCAGAACGCTCAACCGGTCGCGCACCCCGTTGATCTGCACCAGCGCAGTGTTGTTGCGGTCGGTCAGCTCACCCTCGACGGCGGGTGTGGAGAATTGCAGCACGTTGCGCCCGCCATGCGGCAGGGTGAGCGGCAGCGTCACCTCACGCCCCAGCGGGACGTCGTAGCGCTGCGGCGCCGCACCGTCGACGGCGATATCGACCGGGACTGTGGTCACGTCCTCGGGGGCAGCGCCCTCGTCAGTGATCGTGAGGGTCAGGCGCACCTCCTCGCCGAGGATGGCGAATGCCGGAGCATTGTCGATGCGCAGCCGCCGGTCCCAGTCGTCCTCGCGGCCCGTGTGCAAGAGGTGCAACGGCGCCGGCATGTCGGGGGCGGCCTCCAGATCGTGTACCTGCCCGTCCGACAGCAGAATCGCCCCGGCGACCCGACCGCGGGGCAGCTCTGCCAGCGCCTCGGAAAGCGCGCCCATCACCAGCGAGCCGCGGTTCTCGGGCGCGTCGCCGACGGTGACACGGCGCAGTTCGGTATTGTCGCGCGCCTCGATCCGGGCGGCCAGCGTCTCGGCGGCGGCGGTGGTGGTTTCCGCGCGGTCCGCGAGCCGCTGGCTGGCGCTGCGGTCATCGACCAGCAGGACGATATCACTGAGCGGGTCGCGCTCTTCCTGCCGGTAGGAGGGGCCGGAGAGTGCAGCGATCAGCACCAGCGCGGCCAGCCCACGGAGCGCCCAGCCCGCCAGCCCGAATCGCGCAGCGAGCACCAGCACTGCCCCCGTCACAACTGCCAGCGCAGCGACGAGCCACAGCGGCACGAGCGGGTCAAAGATCACCGTGCCGGTCATTGTCCCAGCCTTTCCAGCAGCGCGGGCACGTGCACCTGGTCGGATTTGTAGTTGCCGGTGAGCACGTGCATCACGAGGTTGACGCCGAAGCGATAAGCCATCTCGCGCTGCCGCTCGCCGGTATAGCCGCGGCCTACGGGAAAGAGCGGATCACCCCGCTCGCTCACGGCCCAGGCCGAGGCCCAGTCATTGCCGCCGATCACCACCGGCGTCACCCCGTCGTTGAGATCGCGGAACGGCATCCCCTCGGCCCGTTCGGCATCGGGCGGGGCAGCCTCGACCCAGACGTCGCGGCCCCTGTGACGGCCGGGAAAATCGCTCAGCAGGTAGAAGGTGCGGGTGAGCACGTGATCCTCGGGCACCGGCTCCAGCGGTGGGATGTCGAGCGGGGCGGCCAGCCGTTGCAACCGCGCGCCGTTGGGCGAGGACGCACCATAGCCCGCGATATCGGCATCGCGCGTATCAAAAAGGATCAACCCGCCATTGCGCAGGTAATCGTTGAGCCTTGCATAAGCATCGGACGACGGCAGCGGCTGATCCGGGGTGACCGGCCAGTAGAGCATCGGGTAGAAGGCAAGCTCGTCGCGTTCGAGATCGACGCCGATGGGGGGCGCGGGCTCGACCGAGGTGCGGAAGGTGAGTACGCGCCCAAGCCCCCGCAGACCGGCGCGCGCGGCGTCATCCACCTGCGGATCGTCGGTGAGAACGTGGGCGAGCACCACCTCGGACGTGGCCTCGATAGCGCGCGCGTCGTCGCTGGCCTGTGCATGCGCCGGACCGGTTGACACAGCGGCGAGCGCGAGCGCGGCCAGGACGGACGCCACCGCCCCGCCGCGCCAGAGCCGCCCCGAGAGCGCCAGCGCCGCAAGGATATCGGCCACCATCAGCGCCAGCGCCGCCGACAGGAGCCAGCCGCCCAGCGGCGTCTCGGGCGCGAGCGCCAGCCCCTCGACGGGCACGCGGGCGGGCCATTCCGACGCCGCAATCCGCGTCTCGGGCCCGATCACGTTGCGCGCCACTCGCCGCTCGGGGCCCTCGTAGATGCCGGGCACAAGGTCGGGACCGAGGGCTGCGTCAAGAAGACGCTCGCCCGCCACGCCGGGCCGCGTGCCCGCGTCCTGCAAGCGCCCGAACCCGTCGAGCACCTGCACCGGCTGCCATATCGTCCCGGCAAGCTCTGCCGGTGACGGTGCCGCCCGGGTCGAGGACACCGCGAGCCGGTCGAGCATCTGCACGAACAGTCCCGACAGCGGCAGCGACGACCACGCGGCGTTGGCCGTAACGTGAAACAGCACCACCTGCCCCGCACCGAGCCGCTTGCGCGTGACCAGCGGCGTACCGTCGCCCAGTTGGGCGATCACGCGGTCGGCAAGGGTGGGATCGGGTTGCGCCAGCACCTGTGCGGTCACGTTGACGTCCTCGGGGATGTCGAGGCCGCGGAACGGGCTGTTCTCGGGGAAGGGGGCCAGTGTCTTGGGCGCGCCCCAGCTCATCGCGCCGCCCACGGTGCGCCCGCCGGCGCGCAGGCGCACCGGCATGAGCGGGGCCTCCTCGCTGCGCGAAACGTCGCTTGCCGCGAGCCTTGGCCCGGCGAAGCGCACCAGCACGCCGCCCGCTTCGACCCACTCGCCCAGCGCAGTCTGTTCCGCTGATGAGAGCGTTGCCACGTCGGCCAGCACCACGGCATCGGGGTTGGCAGGCATGAGATCAAGCAGTGCACCCTCGAGGATGTCGGCATTGGGGGCGAGCGCCTTGCGCAGGTAATAAAGTGGCGACAGAAGCTCGAGCCCCTCGCGATCTTCGCGGCCCGCGACCAGCGCCACTTCGCGCCGCCGCAGCCCATCATCGGCGAGACTGACGGCGCCGGCGTGGCGCGCGCCCTCGATCTCGAACCGGTCGATCCGCGCGCGCAACTCGGGCGGTAGCGAGAGGCGGCCAGTGGCCTCGGTGGCCCCGGGCGCAAACTCCAGAGGCAGGCGCGCCAGCACCCGCTCGGCGCCGCCCGGGTCGCGGCCATGCGCGGCGATCTCAACGTCGCGCGCGCCCTCTGCCCCCGCGCGCAAGGCACGCAGGGCCACCATCCCGTCCTCTAGGCCGGGCGGGGCCAGCGCCAGAACAGGGCGCGCGCTTTCGTGCACCACCACCGGGCCGCGCGCCTCGAGCGCGGAGAGCAGGTCCTCGCGCCCGTCGCGGTCCAGCCCGTCGGAGAACCAGCGCGTCTCTACCGCGCCCTCGGGCAGCAGCGCCGCTGCCTCGGCATAGCTCTCGGGCCGCGCGCTCCACGGGGCGGGCGCGAGCCCCGGCAGGCGGCTACGCAGGTCGGCAGCGGCGCGAAAAACCGGGCGCTCAGGCGCGCTCAACCGCATCAACGCGGCGGTGCGCCCGTCACGCGCGGCCTGTGCAAGCTGCGCCTCTATGGCGGCGCGTTGTGCCGGCCAATCGCGTGCGGCGGCCCAGCCGTCTTCGACCACGATCAGCAGCGGCGCGGTGCTTGCCGTACCGCCGGCATCGCGGGGATTGAGCACCGGACCCGCCAGCCCGACGATGGCCGCCGCCACTGTCAGCATCCGCAGAAGCAATAGCCACCACGGCGTGCGGTCGCTTACGCTGTCCTCGTCGCGCAACCCCAGGAGTAGCGCCACACCGGGGAAGCGCCGCCGCACCGGTGCAGGCGGCACCGCGCGCAGGAGGATCCACAACAGCGGCAGCGCCACCAGCGCCCACAGGAGCCACGACGTGGTGAACCCGATGGACAACAGGCTCATGCGCGCCCTCCCCGTCCCTCGGCGATGGCACTGTGCAGCCACAAGAGCGCTGCCTGCGCGGGGCCGTCAGTGTGGTGGCAGCCGTATTGCCAGCCGGTCGCCGACGCCAGCGACGACAACTCGTCCTTGCGCGCGGCGAGCCGCTCGAGATAGCGCCCGCGCAGATCAGATGCCTTGAGCGTCTCATGGGTGAGCGTGCCGGCGACGCTCTCGAAAATAGTGCGCCCGCGATAGGGAAACGCCTCTTCCACAGGGTCGAGCACCTGCAGGAGCACGCCGCGCACGCCGCGATCCGCCGCCGCAGTCAGCGCGTGGCGCACCGGCCCCGGGTCACCAAGGAAATCAGAGACCAGCAGCGCGCGCCCATACGGCACAAGGCCGGACATGTCGGGCGCTGCGTGATCCTCGCCGCTCTCGGCGATGAGCGCCTCGGCCAGCCGCGCGACCTGTGCCGCACCGCGCCGCGGCGGCAGCGCCGTGCCGGTCATCCCCACCCGCTCACCAGCGCGATCAAGGAGCAGTGCCACCGCCAACGCCAGAAGCCGCGCGCGGTCGGCCTTTTCCGGCAGATCCTTGCGCGAGGCGAAGCGCATCGAGGCGGCGGGATCGACCCAGAGCATCACGCTTTGCGCCAGTTTCCATTCGCGCTGACGGACAAACTGGGCATCCGAGCGTGCCGAGCGGCGCCAGTCGATCATGCGGCGGCTGTCGCCCGGCTGCACGGGGCGGTATTGCCAGAAATCGTCACCGGTGCCCGCCCGCCTGCGACCGTGCTCGCCCATCATCACCGTGCGCGCCAGCCGGTCAGCGCGCGCCAGCAGCGGCGGCAGGCGCGCCGTTTCCGCCTCGGCGCGGGCGCGCAGGCTCGGGGCGGCATCGGCCATCTCAGGCGGCCGCCTCAACCCGGGTGATGTCTTCGACCAGCGTCGAGATCAGAGCGCCGAGGCTGTCGCCGCGTGCCCGTGCCGCGAAGTTGAGCGCCATGCGGTGGATCAGCACCGGCATCGCCATCGCAGCCACGTCGCTCGCATCCGGGGCGAGGCGGCCCTGCAACATCGCCCGCGCGCGCACCGTCAGCATCAGCGCCTGCGCGGCGCGCGGCCCCGGCCCCCAGGCAACGCTTTCGCGCACCGCCTCGGAGACGCCCGGCTCCTCTGGACGGGCGGCGCGCACGAGATCGAGGATCATCTCCATCACGCTCTCGCCCACCGGCATCCGCCGTAGCATCCGCTGCGCGGCGATCAGGTCCGCGGGCGTAAACACGCCATGCGCCTCTTCCTCGTCGGCCCCGGTGGTGGCCAGAAGGATCGCGCGCTCGGTGTCGCGATCAGGGTATGGCACCTCGATCTGCACGAGGAAGCGGTCGAGCTGCGCCTCGGGCAGCGGATAGGTGCCCTCCTGCTCGATCGGGTTCTGCGTGGCCAGGACGTGGAAGGGCTGGTCCAGCGCGCGGGTCTCGCCCGCCACGGTCACCTGCCGCTCCTGCATCGCCTGTAACAGCGCCGATTGGGTGCGCGGACTGGCGCGGTTGATCTCGTCGGCCATGAGAAGCTGGCAGAAGATCGGCCCCTCGATGAACTTGAACGCGCGGCGACCGTCATTCGAGGTCTCGAGCACCTCGCTCCCGAGGATGTCGGCGGGCATCAGGTCGGGGGTGAACTGCACCCGGTTGGTCGCGAGCCCCATCACCGTGCCCAGCGTTTCCACCAGCCGAGTCTTGCCCAGCCCCGGCAAGCCGATCAAAAGCCCGTGCCCACCGCACAGGAGAGCCGAGAGCGACAGGTCGACGACGCGCTCCTGCCCGATGAAGCGCCGGGTGATCGAGGCCCGTGCACGCGCCAGCTTTTCCTCCAGCGCCTCCAGCCCGGCAACGAGATCGGTCTCTTCGGTCATGGCAAAACTCCGGTTGGGCCTATATCCTCATGTGGAATGTATCGTTTCAATTGGAAATGGCAAAAGCAATGAGTGCGAGTAGCGTCACAACCCCGTCAGCCGAGAGCCTCGCCGCCTCGGTGCGTGCCGCGAAATCGGGCGGCCGTGACCTGCCGCCGGTGCATGAGTGGAACCCGCCCTTCTGCGGCGATCTCGACATGCGGATCGCCCGTGACGGGACGTGGTTCTACCAAGGCACGCCCATCAACCGCCACGGGCTTGTGCGGCTGTTTTCCACCATTCTCCGCAAGGACGGCGACAGGTACTTCCTCGTCACCCCGGTCGAGAAGGTGGGAATCACCGTCGATGACGCGCCCTTCGTCGCGGTCGATTTCGAGCGTGACGGCGAGGGCGAGGGCCAGAACCTGCGATTCGAGACCAACGTCGGCGATCACGTCACCGCCGGGCCGGATCACCCGATCCGGGTGGAGCGCGACCCGGAGACCGGCGAGCCGTCGCCTTATGTCCATGTCCGCGCCGGTCTCGACGCGCTGATCGACCGCAAGAGCTTCTACCGGCTTGTCGAGATCGGGGACCGCCGCGACGGGTGGTTCGGGCTGTGGTCGGGCGGCGCGTTCTTTGCCATGATCCCCGAGGCGGAGCTGCCGGAATAGCGCGCGCTTTGCTCTTGCGGCGCGGGCGCATTTGCGGGTAATCAAGGCGCGTCGCGGGTGTAGCTCAATGGTAGAGCAGCAGCTTCCCAAGCTGACGACGAGGGTTCGATTCCCTTCACCCGCTCCAATCCCATCAGGCAGGTCCGGCTGAGACCGGCGCGACGCAGTGGCCGCGCCGGAGGGGCTCAGGCGTGGATCGCGCCGTCGCCGCAGGCCAGCGCCGCCTCGCGCACCGCCTCGGAATAGGTGGGGTGCGCGTGGCAGGTGAGGGCGAGGTCCTCGGCGCTTGCGCCGAATTCCATCGCGACGCAGATCTCGTGGATGAGATCGCCCGCCATCGGCCCGATGATATGCGCGCCGAGGATGCGGTCGGTCGCCTTGTCGGCGAGGATCTTGACGAAGCCGTCGGCGGCGAAATTGGCCTTGGCGCGGCCGTTGCCCATGAACGAGAACTTGCCGACCTTGTAGGCACGCCCTTGATCTTTCAGGGTTTCTTCGGTCTCGCCCACGTTGGCCACCTCGGGGTGGGTGTAGATCACGCCGGGGATGACGCCGTAGTTGACGTGGCCATGCTTGCCCGCCAGCACCTCGGCCACGGCCATGCCCTCGTCCTCGGCCTTGTGGGCGAGCATCGGGCCGTCGATGGCGTCGCCGATGGCGTAGACGCCCTTGACGTTGGTCTGCCAATCGCCGCCCACCGCGACCTGTCCGCGCTTGGTCATCTCGACACCGAGGCTGTCGAGGCCGAGCCCCTCGGTATAGGGCTTGCGGCCCGTGGCGACGAGGACGACATCGGCGTCGAGCTGATGCTCGCTGTCGTCCTTGCGCAGCTTGTAGTGCACCTTGGCCTTGGTCTTGAGCGTCTCGACAGTGTGGACGGCGGCGCCCATGACGAAATCAATGCCTTGTTTCTTCAGCATTTTCTGGAAGTTCTTCTGCACCTCACCGTCCATGCCCGGGGTGATGGCGTCGAGGAATTCGACCACCGTGACCTGCGCGCCGAGCCGGGCATAGACCGAGCCCATCTCGAGCCCGATCACGCCGCCGCCGATCACCACCATGCTCTTGGGAACCTTGGACAATTCCAGCGCGCCGGTGGAGGTGACCACGATTTTTTCGTCGATGGTGACATCGGCGCCGGGGACGTTGGCGGATTCAGACCCCGAGGCGATGACGATGTTCTTTGCCTCGTGGGTCTCGTCGCCGACCTTGACCTTGCCCGCCCCGGGGATCGAGGCCCAGCCCTTGATCCAGTCTATCTTGTTCTTCTTGAACAGAAATTCGATGCCCTTGGTATTCTGGCCGATGACGTCGTCCTTGTACGCCTGCATCTGTTTCCAGTCGACCGAGGGCGACTTGCCCTTGAGGCCCATCTTGGCGAAATTGTGTTCTGCTTCATGGAGTTGGTGGGTGGCGTGCAGGAGCGCCTTGGAGGGGATGCAGCCGACGTTGAGGCAGGTGCCGCCAAGTGTGGAGCGGCCCTCGACCACGGCGGTTTTCAGGCCGAGTTGCGCGCAGCGGATGGCGCAGACATAGCCGCCGGGGCCGGCGCCGATGATGATCACGTCATAGGAGGCCATGGGTCAGAGTCCTTTCATTTTGCGCGTCGGTATCGCGTCGGTATTCTGTCGGTATTGCGTCGGTGGTTTGGGGGCGCTGCCCCCGTCGCCTCGCGGCGACTCCCCCGGGATATTTCGGGCAAGATGAAGCATCAGACGAGCGCCGCCAGCAGCATGAGGAGCGTGGCGAAGAAGCCCACCGCCCAGATCAGCGAGCGCCACGGGCGCAGGCCGAGGTAATAGGCCGGGATATAGGCGACGCGGGCGGCGAGGTAGGTCCACGCGCAGGCGGCGGTCAGGGGGGTGGATTGGTCGCCGAGCGTGACGGTGACGACGGCGATGGTAAAGAGGATCAGCCCCTCGAAATGGTTGGTCAGCGCCCGGCCCAGACGGGCGGTGCCGTCGGACATCTGTTTGGTCGGTTCGCGGTCGCGGGCGGACATGGTGTAGCCGGGGCCAAGCTCGAGATTGGCGGGGACCGCGTAGAGCAGGTATTGGACGACCTGCAGGAGTGCGGCGAGGGTAAGGGCGGTGAGTTCGGGGGTCATTTGTTCCCCTTCGCGCTTTGCGCTTCGTCTAAGCTTTCCGGTAACCGCATGTGGTCGGCAAGTGAACCTTCTCTCCAAAAGACCGGATCATCGTCCAGGTCGGGCCATTCCAAGCCTCTGAGAATCTCCGCGGAATTAGGACCACTTTCTACAATTTGGCGAAAAATCAAAGGCCTGCGATCTCTTATCAAGGTAATCTCTTCAATCATATCAGGATCATTCTTCGCAAGAATTAGAACTGAGCTTTGGAGCGCATCCAAATCGTTTTCGATTTTTTTAAAAGTTAGAGAAAGTCGGCCCAGCCTAGCGCTTATCAACTTTACTCTCCGATCAATGCGTTGGAGGTAAAATCCACAAGCGATGATGAGAGCGAGGATTGCATACAAAGGCCAGCTTTCAATCATTTCTACGACGTCACCCCTCTTTGTTCAGTGTCGTTGTGGTGGCTGAACCCCACCATTTCTTTTTGAGGCCGCCGGGAGCGGCGGGGCGGGCGGTCATGGAGCTTGCCTCCGGTTGGATTGGTGGCGGGGTGAACCCCGCCCTACGGTAGGCCGGGGTGAACCCCGGCCCGCGATCACAAATCCATCAACAACCGCCGGGGATCCTCAAGCGCCTCTTTGACCCGCACCAAGAACGTCACCGCGCCCTTGCCGTCGACGATGCGGTGGTCGTAGCTCAATGCCAGGTACATCATCGGGCGGGCCTTGATCTCGCCGTTCACGACCATGGGCCGTTGCTGGATCTTGTGCATGCCCAAGATGCCCGATTGCGGCGGGTTGAGGATGGGCGAGGACATCAGTGAGCCGTAGACGCCGCCGTTGGAGATCGTAAACGTGCCGCCCTGCATTTCGGCCATCGAAAGCTTGCCGTCGCGGGCGCGGGCGCCTTTCTCGGCGATGGCCTTTTCAATCGCGGCGAAGCTCATGGAATCGGCGTCGCGGATCACCGGCACGACGAGGCCGGTGGGCGTGCCCGCGGCGATGCCCATGTGGACGAAATTCTTGTAGACGATCTCGGTGCCGTCGATCTCGGCGTTGACCTCGGGCACCTCCTTGAGCGCGTGGCAGCAGGCCTTGGTGAAGAAGGACATGAAGCCGAGTTTCACGCCGTGCTTCTTCTCGAACTCGGCCTTGTACTCGTTGCGCAGGTCCATCACCGCGGTCATGTCCACCTCGTTATAGGTGGTGAGCATGGCGGCGGTGTTCTGGCTGTCCTTGAGCCGCTTGGCGATGGTCTGGCGCAGGCGCGTCATCTTGACCCGTTCCTCGCGCGCGGCGTCCTCTGCCGGGGAGGGCGCGCGGGGGGCCTGCGCAGGGGCGGCAGCGGGGGCCGGTTTCGGGGCGGCGCCGGCCTTGGCCACGTCTTCCTTCATCACGCGGCCATCGCGGCCGGAGCCCTCGACCTGATCGCGGCTGACGCCCGCCTCGGCCATCGCCTTTTTCGCCGAGGGGGCATCCTCGACATCCTTGCCGGATGATTTGGCCGAGGTTTTGGCGGGGGCGTCGCCGTCGCCCTCGCTGGCCTTGGCGGGGGCCGCCGCGCCCGCGCCCGAGGACATGAGCGCGAGCTTGCCGCCCGCCTGCACGGTCTCGCCCTCGCCGGCGAGGATTTCCGTCAACGTACCCGAGGCGGGGGCTGGCACCTCGACCGAGACCTTGTCGGTTTCCAGCTCGCACAGCATCTCGTCGGCCTCGACGGCGTCGCCCACCGCCTTGAACCATGTGGCGACGGTGGCCTCGCTCACGCTCTCGCCAAGGGTGGGGACCATGACGTCGATGCTCTCGCCGGAACCGCCGCCGCTGTCCTTCGGGGCCGCGGTCTCGGCCTTCTTTTCTTCCTTGGGGGCGGGTTTGCCCGCGCCTTCGGTGATGGTGGCAAGGAGCGCATCGACGCCCACGGTTTCGCCCTCATGCGCGACGATCTCGCCCAGCGTGCCGGCAGCGGGGGCGGGCACCTCTACCGTCACCTTGTCGGTTTCAAGCTCGCACAGCATCTCGTCGACGGCGACGCTGTCGCCGGGTTTCTTGAACCAGGTGGCGACGGTCGCCTCGGAGACGGATTCGCCCAGGGTGGGGACACGGACTTCGGTGCTCATCACTTATTTCCCTTCGATGGTCAGCGCGGCATCCACCAGCGCCTCTTGTTGTGCTTTGTGCTGTTTGGCGAGGCCCGTGGCGGGCGAGGCAGCGGCGGGGCGACCGGCGTATTGGGGCCGCTTGTGCCTGGCCTTGATGCGCGTGAGCACCCATTCGATATTCGGCTCGATGAAGGACCAGGCGCCCTGGTTCTTGGGCTCTTCCTGGCACCAGACCATTTCCGCCTGCTTGAAGCGCTCAAGCTCCTTGACCATGGACATGGCCGGGAACGGGTAGAACTGCTCTATCCGCATCAGGTAGACATCGTCGATGCCGCGCTTGTCGCGCTCTTCGAGCAGGTCGTAATAGACCTTGCCCGAGCACATGACCACGCGCTTGATCTTCTTGTCGGGGACAAGCTCGGTATCGGAATTGCCGTATTGGGCGTCGTCCCACAGCACCCGGTGGAACGACGAGCCGGTGGTGAAATCCGCCGCGACCGAGACCGCCATCTTGTGGCGCAGGAGCGATTTCGGCGTCATCAGGATGAGCGGCTTGCGGAAGGTGCGGTAAAGCTGGCGGCGCAGGATGTGGAAGTAGTTGGCCGGGGTGGTGCAGTTGGCCACGATCCAGTTGTCGCCGCCGCACATGGTCAGGAACCGCTCCAACCGGGCCGAGGAGTGTTCGGGGCCCTGCCCCTCGTAGCCGTGGGGCAGCAGGCAGACGAGGCCCGACATGCGCAGCCATTTCGCTTCGCCCGAGGAGATGAACTGGTCGAACATGATCTGCGCGCCGTTGGCGAAATCGCCGAACTGCGCCTCCCAGAGGGTGAGCGCCTTGGGCTCGGCGAGGCTGTAGCCATACTCGAACCCGAGAACGGCATATTCCGAGAGCATCGAGTCGATGACCTCGTATTGCGCCTGGCCCTCGCGGATATGGTTGAGCGGGTAGTAGCGGTCCTCGGTCTCCTGGTCGATCAGCCCGGAATGACGCTGGCTGAAGGTGCCGCGGGTGCTGTCCTGGCCCGAGAGGCGGACGCCGTAGCCCTCTGTCAACAGAGAGCCGAAGGCGATCGCCTCGGCGGTGGCCCAGTCAAAGCCCTCGCCCGTCTCGAACATCTGGCGCTTGGCGTCGAGCAGGCGGCCCACGGTCTTGTGCAGGTTGAAGCCCTCGGGCGCACGGCTCAGCGCGGCGCCGATCTCCTTGAGCGTTTCGGGCTTGATCGAGGTCTCGCCGCGTTCGTAATCGCCCTTGTGGGGGTTGAGGTCGGACCACACGCCGTCGAGCCAGTCGGCCTTGTTGGGGCGATAGTCCTTGCCCGCCTCGAACTCGTCGCCGAGATGCGACTGGAACGCCGCCTTCATGTCCTCGACCTCGCCCTCGGGGATGAGGCCGTCCTTGACCAGCCGGTCGGTGTAGAGGGCGAGCGTGGTTTTCTGCTGCTTGATCTTCTTGTACATCAGGGGGTTGGTGAACATCGGTTCGTCCCCCTCGTTATGGCCGAAGCGGCGGTAGCAGATGATGTCGATGACCACGTCCTTGTGGAACTTCTGGCGGAATTCCGTGGCGACGCGAGCGGCGTGCACCACCGCCTCGGGGTCGTCGCCGTTGACGTGGAAGATCGGCGCCTCGACCATCAACGCGATATCGGTGGGATAGGGCGAGGAGCGCGAGAAGTGCGGCGCGGTGGTAAAGCCGATCTGGTTGTTGACCACGATGTGCATGGTGCCGCCGGTCTTGTGCCCCTTTAGCCCCGAGAGGCCGAAACACTCGGCCACCACGCCCTGCCCGGCAAAGGCCGCGTCGCCATGCAGCAGGATGGGTAGGACCTTGGTGCGCTCGGTGTCGTTCAACTGGTCCTGCTTGGCGCGGACCTTGCCGATGACCACCGGGTTCACCGCCTCGAGGTGCGAGGGGTTGGCGGTGAGCGACAGGTGAACGGTGTTGCCATCGAATTCGCGGTCGTGGCTGGCACCGAGGTGGTATTTCACGTCGCCCGACCCGTCGACATCCTCGGGCTTGAAACTGCCGCCCTGGAACTCGTGGAACAGCGCGCGATAGGGCTTGCCCATCACGTTGGCCAGCACGTTCAGCCGCCCGCGGTGCGGCATGCCGATGACGATGTCCCGCACGCCGAGCTGGCCGCCGCGCTTGATGATCTGCTCCATCGCCGGAACCAGGCTTTCGGCACCGTCGAGGCCGAAGCGCTTGGTTCCCATGTACTTTACATGGAGGTATTTCTCGAAGCCCTCGGCCTCGACCATCTTGTTCAGGATCGCCTTGCGCCCGTTCCGCGTAAAGCTGATTTCCTTGTCGTAGCCCTCGATCCGCTCCTTGAGCCAGCCGGACTGCTCGGGGTCGGAGATGTGCATGTATTGCAGCGCGAAGGTGCCGCAATAGGTGCGCTTGACGATGGCGAGGATCTCGCGCAGCGACGCGACCTCGAGCCCGAGCACGTTGTCGATAAAGATCGGACGGTCCATGTCGCCCTCGGTGAACCCGTAGGATTTCGGGTCGAGCTCGGGGCGGTGGCCGTGATCGCGCAGGCCCAGCGGGTCAAGCTCTGCGATGAGGTGGCCGCGGATACGATAGGCGCGGATCAGCATGAGCGCGCGCACCGAGTCGAGCACCGCGCGCTTGACCTGTTCGTCGGTGACCTCAATGCCCTTGTCGGCGGCCTTGGCGGCGATCTTCTTGCCTGCGTCCTTGATCTCGGGCTCGGCGGGCCATTCACCGGTCAACGCGGCGGTAAGGTCGTCCGAGGGCTGCGGCGGCCAGTCGCCGCGCGCCCAGGAGGGGCCGGCGGCCTCGCGCGTCACCTCTGATCCGGAATCGCCCAGATCGTCGAAGAACTTCTTCCACGCCTCGTCCACCGCACCGGGATCGCTGGCGTAGCGCGCGTAGAGTTGCTCGAGATACTCGGCGTTGTGCCCCTGCATGAAGGAGGAGGCGTGGAACTGGTCGTTGGAAGATTGGTCGGTCATGATGGCACCTCGGAGGAGCTTGGAACCTTGCGTGTCTGGGCAGGCCGAGGATGCCCCGGCCTGCCGAATGCGTCACCCGATCGCTTCGAGCACGGCCTCGCCGAGGCCTGCGGGGCTGTCGGCGACGACGATACCGGCGGAGCGCATCGCCTCGATCTTGTCATCGGCGCCGCCTTTGCCGCCCGCCACGATGGCGCCCGCATGGCCCATGCGGCGGCCCGGAGGGGCGGTGCGCCCGGCGATGAAGCCTGCGACCGGTTTCTTGCGGCCCTTCTTGGCCTCGTCCTTGAGGAACTGCGCGGCGTCCTCCTCGGCGGAGCCGCCGATCTCGCCGATCATGATGATGCTCTCGGTCTCGTCATCGGCGAGGAACCATTCCAGCACGTCGATATGCTCGGTCCCCTTGATCGGGTCACCGCCGATGCCGATGCAGGTGGACTGTCCCAGCCCCGCATCGGTGGTCTGCTTGACCGCCTCGTAGGTGAGCGTGCCGGAGCGCGAGACCACGCCGCAGGAGCCGCGCTTGTGGATATGGCCGGGCATGATGCCGATCTTGCAGGCGTCGGGAGTGATGATGCCGGGGCAGTTGGGCCCGATCAGGACCGATTTGCTGTCCATCAGCGCGCGCTTGACGCGCATCATGTCGAGCACCGGGATGCCCTCGGTGATGCAGACGATCAATTCCATCTCGGCGTCGAGCGCTTCGAGGATGGAATCGGCGGCAAAGGGGGGCGGCACGTAGATGACGGAGGCGTTGGCCTGCGTTTCGTGTTTCGCCTCGTGCACCGAGTTGAACACCGGCAGATCGAGATGCGTGGTGCCGCCCTTGCCCGGCGTCACGCCGCCGACCATCTGCGTGCCATAGGCGATGGCCTGTTCGGAGTGGAACGTGCCCTGGCTACCGGTGAGCCCCTGACAGATGACCTTGGTTTCCTTGTCTACGAGGACTGCCATTTCTCTGGCTCCTTCCTTTGGTGTTGCTGTTTGTCGTCAGGAGCGCCCTGGAGGCGCGCCTTGCATGGGTGGATCAGGGGGCCTTCTCCTCGGCTGCGTGTCGGTCCAGAGCCTCGACCACCTGCGCGCGCGACCACAGGCCCATCGACCGCTGACGGCGGCCACGGGCGGTATCGAGGAACGCGGGATCGAGGTTGATATCGCCGGTTTCGGGGATTGTCTCCAACGGGTCGGAGAAGTTGAACGGGGCAATGCACGGGTTGAACGGCGCAAAGTCGCCATTCTTGTTCAGCCGCCGGTTCACCGGCGTGTGGTGCATGCTGGTGAGCAGGTACGGGATGCCGCTCTCCACGAAATTTTCGAAGAATTTCCAGCGCAGCCACCACTTGAGGTGAAACAGGCAATCACGGCACATCATCATGTCGGCCCGTGGCAAGGGGTCGGCGGTGATGTCGAGATGGACGAATTCGCGGACCGGGCCCGCGTGTTGGGCCGCGACCGCATCGAGCACGTCGCGGGCGATATCGGCGCCGATGTAATGGACATCGCCCAGATCGACATGCTGCATCCAGAACCAGTCGCCGCAGGGCGCGTCGAGGAAGCGGCGCACGTTGTGGCGGGCCAGCAGCCCAGGTAGCGCGGCGCGCAGGGCGGTCGTGGCCTCGAGCGTGGAGCCCGCGCCGGAGCGCGATTCGACCTTGCGCCCCGACCAGTCCTTGGCCTCGAATTCCGATCTCAGAGCGTCACGCATGGGAAATCCCTCCCGCTCCTGACCACGGCACGCCGCGTGCTCACCCCTTCACCGCCTTCACGATCTTCTGTGCGGCGTCGGCGAGGTCGTCGGCGGCAATCACGTCGACGTCGGAATTGTTGATGATCTCCTTGCCCTTTTCGACATTGGTGCCTTCGAGCCGGACGACGAGGGGCACCTGCAGGCCCACCTCCTTGACCGCGGCGACCACGCCCTCGGCGATCACGTCGCAGCGCATAATGCCACCGAAGATGTTGACTAGGATGCCCTTCACGTTCGGGTCGGAGGTGATGATCTTGAACGCCTCGGTGACCTTTTCCTTGGTCGCGCCGCCGCCCACGTCGAGGAAGTTGGCAGGCTCGGCGCCATAGAGCTTGATGATGTCCATCGTCGCCATGGCGAGGCCCGCGCCGTTGACCATGCAACCGATCTCGCCGTCGAGCGCGATGTAGTTGAGGTCGTACTTGGAGGCTTCGAGCTCCTTGGGATCTTCCTCGGTCGTGTCGCGCAGTTCGGCGATGTCGGAGTGGCGGTAGATGGCGTTGGAGTCGAAACCCATCTTGGCGTCGAGACACTTGAGATCGCCCTTGTCGGTGACGATCAGCGGGTTGATCTCGAGCATCTCCATGTCCTTTTCCACGAACATGCGGTAGAGCGTGCCCATCAGCGCCACGCATTGCTTGACCTGCGGTCCCTTGAGGCCGAGGTTGAAGGCGATGCGGCGTCCGTGGAACGGCTGATAGCCGGTCGCGGGGTCGACCGAGAAGCTGAGGATCTTCTCGGGGGTCTTGGCCGCGACCTCCTCGATATCCATGCCGCCCTCGGTGGAGGCGACGAAGCTCACCCGGCTGGTGCCGCGATCCACGAGCAGGGCAAGGTACATCTCCGTCTCGATGCCCGATCCGTCCTCTATATAGATGCGGTTGACCTGCTTGCCCGCGGGGCCGGTCTGCTTGGTCACGAGCGTGCGCCCGAGCATCCGGCGCGCCTCTTCGGCGGCCTCCTCGACGGACTTGGCGAGGCGCACACCGCCAGCCTCGCCGGCGCCGGGCTCCTTGAAGGTGCCCTTGCCGCGCCCGCCCGCGTGAATCTGTGCCTTGACGACCCAGAGCGGCCCGTCGAGCGCGCCCGCTGCGGTCTTGGCTTCTTCGCCGCGCAGGACCACGCGACCATCCGACACCGGGGCGCCAAAAGAGCGCAGGAGCGCCTTGGCCTGATACTCGTGGATATTCATGAAACTGTCCCGTTTTGCTGCGATTAACACAGGTATAGGCACAGATTCGCGCGCGCATTAAATGGTTTTTTGCGCTTTCGGGGCAATTGGGGCAAATTTCGGGGTTTTGTGATCACGGCGATAAATCGTGTGATCACAAAAGAGACTGAAGGGAATTTATGCTGCCTGAAAAGAATCGGGGCTGGAAATTATCCAGCCCCGGCCGATCTGTATCGGTCGCCTTGTCAGGCGAGCGAGTTGTCGATGCCCTTGCAGGCCTCCACGAGGCCCTTCACCGCGTCAACGGATTTGTCGAACATCGACTGCTCTTCCTTGTTGAGCTTGATCTCGACGATGCGCTCGATGCCGCCATCGCCGATCACCGTGGGCACGCCCACATACATGCCCTTGACCCCGAACTCGCCGTTGCAATGGGCGGCGCAGGGCAGGACGCGCTTTTGGTCCTTGAGATAGGCCTCGGCCATCTCGATCGCCGCGGTCGCGGGGGCGTAGAAGGCCGACCCGGTCTTGAGCAGACCGACGATTTCGGCACCGCCGTCGCGGGTGCGTTGCAGGATGGCGTCGAGCTTTTCCTGCGTGGTCCAGCCCATCTCGATCAGGTCCGGCAGCGGGATGCCCGCCACGGTGGAATAGCGCACCGAGGGCACCATCGTATCGCCATGCCCGCCAAGCACGAAGGCCGAAACGTCGCGCATCGAGACGCCGAATTCGAGGCTGAGGAAATGGCGGAAGCGCGCGCTGTCGAGAACGCCGGCCATGCCGCAGACCTTGTGCGCGGGGAGCCCTGAGAATTTCTGCAAGGCCCAGACCATCGCGTCGAGCGGGTTGGTGATGCAGATCACGAACGCGTCGGGCGCGTTGGCGGCGATGCCCTCGCCGACCGACTTCATCACCTTGAGATTGATGCCGAGAAGGTCATCCCGGCTCATCCCCGGCTTGCGCGGGACACCGGCGGTGACGATGCAGACATCCGCCCCGGCGATGTCGGCATAGTCCTGCGTGCCCTTGAGATTGGCATCGAAGCGGGCGGAGGGGCCGGATTCGGCGATGTCGAGCGCCTTGCCTTCGGGGGTGCCTTCGGCGATGTCGAAAAGGACGACGTCGCCGAGTTCCTTGAGCGCCGCGAGATGGGCGAGCGTGCCGCCGATCTGTCCGGCGCCGATCAGCGCGATCCTGGGTCTGGCCATTGGATTTGTCTCCGTGGGTTGCAAAGCTGCGGCAGGGCGTAGTCCGATTTGTGGCCCCATGCAAGCCCGCGGCACTGCGGCGGATTGGGACGACGGGGTTTTGTATGCGGCAGTATGCTGAGAAATGAGTTCTGAGCCGAAGGGTTAGGAGAATGGACGTCACTTGGGACTTGCTTGCCGTCGGGGCGGTCGCGGCGCTGTTCGCGGGTGTCTCGAAGGGGGGATTCGGCTCTGGCGCAGCCTTTGCGGGGGCGACGATTCTGGCGCTGGTGATCCCGCCGGGGATGGCGCTGGGCATCATGCTGCCGCTGTTGATGATGATCGACCTCGCGACGCTGCGGCCCTATTGGCGGCAATGGGGCGTCACCGAGACGGCGCTGCTGATCCTCGGGGGCCTTCCGGGCGTGGCGTTGGGGGCCGCGTTCTACCGGGTGGCCGACGCTGATCTGCTGCGGCTGCTCATCGGGGCGATCGCGCTGGGGTTCGTCGGCTGGCAGGTGGCGCTCCGGTCCGGTGCGATCCGTGGCGCGGCGCGGCCCTTGCCGGGCTGGGCGGGCCTGATGGCGGGCCTCGTGGCCGGCTTTACCAGTTTCGTCAGCCACGCGGGCGGGCCGCCGGCGGCCGTTTACCTGCTGTCGCGAGGCCTCGGCAAGACCGGCTATCAGGCGAGCACGGTGGCGTTGTTCTTCGTGCTCAACATCGCCAAGGCCGTGCCTTACGGTTTTCTCGGCCTGTTCACCGCCGAGACGCTGCGCATCGACCTGATGCTGGCACCGCTGGCGCTATTGGGGGCATGGATTGGCGTGCGCGCGCACCGGGCGGTGCCGGAGCGCGCGTTTTTCGCGATCACCTACGTGCTGTTGACCGTGACGGGCCTCAAGCTGGTGATCGACGGTCTCTGACGCGCCGTCAGGCGTCGTTGCCCGGGGCGGGCAGGCTGTCGGCGATCGTCTCGAAGCCCTTACCGGCGGCGATCAGGCAGGTGATGCCGTCGGTGCCGGTCACGGTGATGGTCCAACTGCCGGAGGTGGCGGAGGCGAACACCTCGACCACCGCGTTGTTGGCCCCCAGCCCCATCGACTGCGGGGTTTCGCCATAGGCCTCGGCGAGGCGCTGCACCACCGTCTCTCGCGGGGCGCACTGGCCCGATTGCGCCGCCGCTTGCGCGGCCAGAAGACAGGTGAGGGCCGCGGTCAGGCTCAGATTCCTTTTCCTTGCGATCATCGTCACACCCATTCACTTGTTGGTCCCTGCCGTCCCGCGAAAGGATGCCGGAGGAGACGTGAAGACTTGGTTAATGCGGGGTGACGGGGTTCGGGCATGCTGCGTCGCGGCGGAAACTGCTTGAAGTTTTGTGGCAATAAATGGCATTCCTGCGAACGATTGTTACTTCTCAGCGCAAGGACAGATCATGGCCAGCCCCTCCCATCCCTATCGCTCGGTGCTCTACATCCCCGGCTCGAAGGAACGCGCGCTGGAGAAGGCGCGGGATCTGCCGACCGATGCGATCATCTTTGACCTGGAGGATGCCGTCGCCCCCGACGCCAAGGCCGAGGCGCGCGACACGCTGGTCGCGGCGCTGCGCGCGGGCGGTTATGGCAAGCGCGCGCGAATCGTGCGGATCAACGCGCTGACCACCGAGTGGGGGCTGGAGGATGCCCGCGCGCTGTGCGAGGCGGGGCCCGATGCGATCCTGTTGCCCAAGGTCAACACGCCCTCGGACATCGACAACCTGACCGAGGTGATCGGCCCCGACCTGCCGGTCTGGACGATGATGGAGACGCCGGTGAGCGTGTTCAACGCGCGCGAAATCGCCGCGCACCGGCAGGTGACGGGGCTGGTGGCAGGCACGAACGACCTGACCAAGGATCTCGGCTGCCGGGTGCGCGCCGACCGCCTGCCGCTTATGACCGCGTTGCAGATGGTCGTGATGGCGGCGCGCGCGGCAAGGATCGTGGCGGTGGACGGGGTCTATAACCGGTTCCGCGACGGCGACGGGCTCAAGGCGGAATGCGAACAGGGGCGCGACCTCGGCTTCGACGGCAAGACGCTCATTCACCCGGCTCAGATCGAGATCGCCAATACCGCCTTTGCCCCCACCAATTCCGAGATTGAACTGGCCGAACGGCAGATCGCAGCCTATGAAGAAAGCCGGGCCTCGGGACAGGGGATCGCTGTGGTGGACGGGCAGATCGTCGAGAACCTGCACATCGTCGCGGCTCAGCGCATTCTCGACCGGGCGCAGGCGATACGGGACATGGCAGCGGAGTAGCGACCTATGGTTTACCTCATTCTCGGGCTGATCCTCTGGACGGCGGCGCATCTGTTCAAGCGGGTGGCCCCCGAGTTACGCGCGGGGATGGGAAACGTCGGCAAGGGGCTGGTGGCCGTGGGCGTTCTCGCGGGGCTCGGGCTGATGATCTACGGCTACCGGCAGGCGGAGTTCATCAATATCTGGTTCCCTCCCGCGTGGACCGTGCATCTCAACAACCTGATGATGCTGGGGGCCGTGTTCCTCTACGGGATGAGCGCCACCAAGGGGCGGCTGCGCGGCGCACTCCGCCACCCGCAACTGACCGCCGTCAAGGTCTGGGCGGTGGCGCACCTGCTGGTGAACGGCGATCTCGCGTCGCTGATCCTGTTCGGCGGCCTGCTCGCCTGGGCGGTGCTGGAAGTGGTGGTCATCAACCTCTCCGAAGCGTGGGAGCGCCCCGCACCGGGCGAGGCAAAGCGCGACATCATCCTCGGCGTCATCACGGTGGTGCTGTTCTTTGGCATGACCTTTGTTCACAACTGGCTGGGCGTCTGGCCGTTCCCGGGGTAAGGCGATGAAACTCTACCGTTTTCTCAGCGCCGACGACACGTCGGCATTTTGCCACAAGGTGACGGCCGCCCTCAACGACGGCTGGGAGCTGCACGGCGGGCCCACCTATGCCTTTGACGCGGCCAACGGCGTGATGCGCTGCGGTCAGGCCGTGGTGAAAGAGAAAGACGGCAGCTATTCGCCCGACATGAAGCTGGGAGAGCAATAGCGATGAAGACCAATCCGGGCCGGTTCTTCGAGGATTATACCCTCGGCGAGGTGATCCGCCACGCGGTGCCGCGCAGCGTCTCGGGCGGCGAACGTGCGCTTTATCACGCGCTCTACCCGGCGCGGCACGCGCTTTATTCATCGAACGAGTTCGCGCGTGCGAGCGGCCTGCCCGACAGCCCGATTGACGACATGGCGGCGTTTCACATCGTCTTTGGCAAATCGGTGCCGGATATCTCGCTCAACGCCGTGGCCAATCTCGGCTATGCCGAGGCGCGCTGGCTGCGCCCGGTCTATCCCGGCGACACGCTGCGCAGCGAATCCGAAGTGATCGGGCTCAAGCAGAACTCTTCGGGCAAGACCGGGGTGGTCTACGTGCGCACCACGGGCATCAATCAGCATGATCTGCCGGTGATGGAATTCACCCGCTGGGTCATGGTGCGCAAGAACGACATGAGCGCCCCGGCGCCCGACGCGGTGGTGCCGCCGACGGCGGCGGTGGTGGACCCGAACGACCTCATCATCCCTGCCGGGCTCGACTTCACGAATTACGATTTCGGGCTGGCCGGAGAGCCGCACCGGCTGGGCGATTACGAGATCGGCGAGCGGATCGACCATGTGGACGGCGTGACTATCGAGGAAGCCGAGCACATGATGGCGACGCGGTTATGGCAGAACACGTCCAAGACGCATTTCGACGCCACGCCCCGCGCCGACGGCAAGCGGCTGATCTATGGCGGGCATGTGATCTCGATGGCGCGCGCGCTGTCGTTCAATGGGTTGGCCAATGCGCAGATGATCGCCGCGATCAATGCAGGCAGCCACGCCAACCCCTGTTTCGCGGGCGACACGGTGCGCGCGTGGTCCGAGGTGCTCGACCGTGCAGAGGTGGACGCGCCGGGGGTGGGCGCGCTCCGCCTGCGGCTGGTGGCGACCAAGGGCGGTGCGCCCTTCACCCTCAGGGGCGAGGACGGCAAGTACCTGCCCCACGTGTTGCTCGACCTCGATTACTGGGCGCTGATGCCGACCTGAGCCACTGCATTCAGAGGCTGCGCAGGATCGCCTTCAGCTCGGGCTCCCGCACTAGCTTGGCGGCCTTTTTCGCCGGTACCCAGAGCCGCTTGCGCTCTGCCGCCTCGGGGAAGCTGTCGGCAAGATCGCCCTTGCGCAGCCGCACCTTGTAGAGATGCGCGACGATCGGGATCACATTGCCATCGTCGAGCGCCTTGTCATAGAAGAACTGTCCGGCAGGGCGGGCCTTGTCGGCGCCCGCGCGCACGCCAGCCTCTTCCCACGCCTCGCGCATGGCCGCCTGCGCGTCGCTCAGCCCCTTGATCGGCCAACCCTTGGGCACGATCCAGCGCCCGGTGTCGCGGCTGGTGATGAGCAGCACTTCCTTGCGACCCTTTTCCTTGCGCCAGCACAGCGCCGCCACCTGCCGTTCCGGCGGATAGGCAGTGCGCGCGCCAGAGCGCTCGGTTACGGATTGCATCTTTACCATTTGGTCTGCCCTGCCCGGCATGTTCGCATTTTTTCGTCTATTACCGTTTAGGTTATGCGAAAACCGGGCGCCATGCAAATCACCGTGTGTTTCGCGGCGTGTTTCGCGGCTTCGCCCGCAACGTCGGGTCCGCCTCGGTCGGGTCCTCGGGCCAGGGGTGCCGGGGGTAGCGGCCGCGCATGTCCTTGCGCACATCCGCGTAGGAGGTGGCCCAGAAACCGGGAATGTCGGTGGTGGTCTGCACCGGTTTCTGCCCCGGCGACAAGAGCGTGACGCGCAATCGCCGCCCGGCAACGACGGGGTGCTCGGTCTGGCCGAACATTTCCTGCAGGCGCAGGGTGATCTCCGGCTCCTCGCCGGAATAGTCGATGGGGACCTTGCGCCCCAGCGGCGTGAGGAAATGCGCAGGCGCGCTGCTGTCGAGCGCCTGCATCTGCGCCCATGTGAGCCTTGCGCGAAGCGCGTCCAGAATATCGAACGCCTTCCAGTCCCGTGCCGTTTTCACGCCACCGAGAAACGGCAGCAACCATGTCTCGAGCGTGTCCATGAGCGCCGCCTCGGACATGTCGGGCAGGTCCGGCATGCTCTCGCGGCAGAGCGTCACGCGGGCGGCGAAGCGGCGGGCGGCGTCGGTCCAGCTCAACCCGAGGTCGCGCACTCCGTCAAGCATGGCGCGGGCGACCGCCTCTTGCGGCGCGCCCTTCCAGAGCCGGTCATCAAGGATCAGCGCGCCGAACCGCTCCTGCTGCCGGGCGACGACGCGCCGGGCGCGCCGATCCCATGCGCAGACATCCTCCCAGCCGATGCGGTCACCGTAGAGGTCGCGCACTTCTGCCTCGCCGATCTCGATGGCCTGCCGGATGCGCGCCTCGCGCGGGTCGCCGTCGAGGTCGCTGGCGACGATGAGCCGCGCGCCGGACATCGGATCGCCCTCGGGCATGACCGCCCCCTTGCCACCCGAGAGCACGTAGCGCGGGTCATCGCCCTTGCGGCGCAGACCGACGCGGTCAGGATAGGCCAACGCGGCCATCCCGGCATCGCTCATCCCGGCCTCTGCACCCCCGGCCTGTCGGGCCAGGCGTTTCGCTTCGGCGCGGATACGTTCGACCGCGCCGCGATTGGCAGGATGCGGGTGCCGCTCGGCATAGGCGCGCGGATCGCGAATCGCGGCCATGCGCAGGGACAGGTCCACAGGCGCGCCTCGCGCCAGCGGGTCGCGATCCGCCAGCAGCGCCGCCATCGGGGCGGCACCGGGGCCCGCGACGGCCAGCATATGTGCAAGCCGCGGATGCAGGGGCAGCGCGGCCAGCGCGCGCCCGTGATCGGTGATGCGCCCCTTGCCGTCGAGCGCGCCCAGCATTGTCAGAAGCGCGCGCGCCTCGGCGTAGCTGCCGGAATTGGGCGGCGTGAGAAAGGGCAGTGCTTCTGGTTCCGCCCCCCACAGAGCCAGTTCCAGCGCCAGCCCGGCGAGGTCGGCGGCCTCGATCTCGGGCGGCGGGAAGGGGGCGAGTGCGCCCTCCTCGCCGCGCGTCCAGAGCCGGAAGCATAGGCCCTCGGCCACCCGGCCCGCGCGGCCCGCGCGCTGCGTGGCCTCGGCGCGGGTGACCCGCTCGGTCACCAGCCGCGACATGCCCGAGCCGGGATCGAACCGCGCCCGCCGCGCACGCCCCCCGTCCACCACGACACGGATATCCTCGATGGTGAGAGAGGTCTCGGCGATGGCGGTCGCGAGCACGATCTTGCGGCCCTCCGGGCACGGGGCGATGGCGGCGCGCTGCGCGGCGAAATCCATCGCGCCGAAGAGAGGGCGCAGGTGACAGCCGGATGGCAGGCGACCCTTGAGCAACGCCTCCACCCGCCTGATTTCCCCCTCGCCGGGAAGGAAGACGAGCACACCGCCCTCTGTCTCCGCGACCGCGCGCTCCACCAGATCGGCCACGCCTTCCTCGAAGGGCTGCCGCTTGGGCCGCGGGCGGTCGAGCCAGCAGGTCTCGACCGGGTAGCTGCGCCCCTCGGACGTCACCACCGGCACGTCGCCCATCAGCCGCCCCACCGGCTCGGCATCGAGCGTGGCGGACATGGCGAGCAGGATCATGTTCTCGCGCAGCGCGCCTGCCACCTCGAGGCACAGGGCGAGGCCGAGATCGGCGTTGAGCGAGCGTTCGTGAAACTCGTCGAAGATCACGGCGCCGACACCGGGCAGGTCCGGTGCGGACTGGATCATGCGGGTGAGTATGCCCTCGGTCACGACCTCGATCCGGGTCGTCCTCGACACCTTTGCCTCGCCCCGGATACGGTAGCCGACGGTCTCACCCACCCGTTCGCCGAGGGTCTCGGCCATGCGTTCGGCGGCGGCGCGGGCAGCGAGACGGCGCGGCTCCAGCATGACGATGCGGCCCGTCGTCAGCTCCGCGCGCAGCATCTCGAGCGGCACAACGGTGGTCTTGCCCGCCCCCGGCGGGGCCTGCAACACCGCGCGCCCGCGCCCACGCAGCGCGTCGAGCAGGGCGGGGATGGCGTCGTGGATGGGCAGAGTTTGGGTCATGCCCCGGTTATCCGACAGCGGCGCGCGCTTGGCCAGAGGGGGCGTTTCGCGGCCTCTTCTTGGCGAAAATACCCAAGCCCCGGCCTTTGCGGCCCGCGCGGCGCCGGGGTATTTGGACCAAGAAGAAACAACGGGCGTACGCCCCGGTCTGGACATTCCCCGCGCCGCCAAGGCAAGAAGGCGCGGACAGATCAGGCAACCCGGCGGGCGCATGGATATCGAAGAGACGAGCGAGCGGATCATCGCGGGCGACCGGCGGGCACTGGCGCGGGCGATCACGCTGATCGAGAGCGGGCGCGCCGATCACCGGGCGCAGGCCACCGACCTGCTCGAGGCGGTGCGTGGATCGGGGCGCGAGGCGATCCGGATCGGGCTGTCGGGCACGCCGGGGGTGGGCAAGTCCACCTTCATCGAGAGCTTCGGCCTGATGCTGACCGGACAGGGGCTGAAGGTGGCGGTGCTGGCTGTCGATCCAAGCTCGGCGCGGTCGGGCGGCTCGATCCTCGGCGACAAGACCCGGATGGAGCGGCTCTCGCGCGAGCCGGGCGCGTTCATCCGCCCCTCGCCCAGCCGCAGCCACCTGGGCGGCGTGGCGCGGCGCACGCGCGAGGCGGTGGCGCTGTGCGAGGCGGCGGGCTTTGACGTGGTGCTGATCGAGACGGTAGGTGTAGGACAATCCGAGACAGTGGTGGCGGAGATGTCCGACATCTTCGTGCTGCTGCTCGCACCGGCAGGCGGCGACGAGTTGCAGGGCGTCAAGCGCGGGATCATGGAGATCGCCGATCTCATCCTCGTAAACAAGGCCGATGGCGATCTGAAGGCGGCGGCGCAGCGGACGCGGTCGGATTATGCCGGGGCGCTGCGGCTGTTGCGCAAGCGCGCGCAGGACCCCGAGGGCTTTCCCAAGGCGATCTGCGTCTCGGCGCTGGAGGATGAGGGGCTCGAAGGCGCATGGGAAGAGATGCGCGCGCTCATCGACTGGCGCCGGGCCGAGGGGCATTTCGCGGCCCGCCGCGCGGCGCAGGCGCAAAGCTGGTTCGTCGAGGAACTGCGGCAGGGCTTGCTGGCGCGGCTCGACGCGCCGGAGGCGCGGGCCGAGATGGAGCGCTATTCACGGGACGTGGCCGCAGGGACGATCACACCGGCGGCAGCGGCCTCCGAGATGCTGGAAAAGCTCGGCCGCTGAGCCCGCTCACCCCCCCGGCTCGCGAAGGTAGACGCCCTCTGGCAGGTCGAGCGCCACGCCGAGATCGCGTAGCTGGCTCATCGACAGGGTGATCCGCAGCACCGTATCGGTGCGCGGGTCGTATTGCTCGACCGTCACGCATTCCTCGAAGGCGTTGACGACGACGTCTTCCTTGAGAGGGGCGGCCCCCTCGTCGACGAGGGTGATGACGGTCGAGTCGAACTCGTGCTCTATGGAAAACATGATTGCAGGCTACCCGTTCGACGGCGGATTGCAAACCGTTGATGGGCGGCGCGTCGGGGGCTGTAAGAAGGTCGAGAGCCTGCTACAAGACAGATGTGGAGATCGACCCGAGGAGATCAGATGCGCTGGATTGCCTGCCTTGCCCTTGGTCTCGTCGCTTCTTGCGTCGAGGTGTCAGAGACCGCCCAGACCCGACAGCCCGCTGCCGAGCGCCCCGCGCCGACGGTCACTCGCGCAAAAGTGCAGCAATTCCTGACTGTTGTGCAGCGCATCGAGCCGGTGGCCGAGCGCAATTGCCGCGACCGCGCGCCACGCTCTAACTGCGATTTCCGCATCGTGGTGGATGACCGGCCCGGCCAGCCGGTCAATGCCTACCAGACGCTCGACCGCACCGGGCGGCCGGTCGTCGCCTTCACGTTGCCGATGATCGGCGCGGTCCGCAATGCCGACGAGCTGGCGTTTGTCATGGGGCACGAGGCCGCGCATCACATCGCCGGTCACATCCCGCGCCAGCAGCAGAGCGCGATGGCGGGGGCTGTCATTCTCGGCGGTATCGCCGCGATCACGGGAGCCGGGCAATCGGTGGTCGACGGGGCCGTCGATCTTGGCGCCGGCGTGGGCGGGCGTGTCTTTTCAAAGGATTTCGAGCTTGAGGCGGATGCGCTGGGCACCGTGATCGCGCATCGCGCGGGCTATGATCCGGTCCGCGGCGTGGCGTTCTTTTCGCAGATTCCCGATCCCGGCAACCGGTTCCTCGGGACGCATCCGCCCAATGCACAAAGGGTAGAAACGGTGCGGCGGGTGGCGGCGGGGCTTTGACCGAGATCAACGACGCGAGGGAATCCGCATGGCAGGCTAATGGCCGGAGTACAGGGAGACTTGCCATGCAACACAGCCTGATTCTCAAGCGTCATGCCGACCTCGTGGACCGGATGGCGGCGGCGCACGGTGTTGATCTGGAAGAAACAATGATGGAGGGGCACCTCACCCCCGGAGAGCTGGGCGAGGCGGTTCTGGCCTGCACCGGATGTGCCGCGCCGGAGGCATGCGAGCACTGGCTGGCAGCCCATGAAGCGGGCGAGGCGGTGCCGGATTATTGCCGCAACAGCGCGCTTCTGGCCGAGCTGACCGCACGGTTCAAGCGCTGAACCGCAAGGTTCAGAGTGCCGCAGCGACCGCCGTGTTAATACCTATGAAGAAGCAGGCCGAGGCCAGCGCGACGAAGACGTGCCAGATCGCGTTGGCGAAACGCAGGCTTTCCCACGCGTAGAAGATCACGCCGACGCAGTAGAGCAGCCCGCCGCCCACGATGAACGCGAGGCTGAGGCCCGGCAGCACGCCCGAAAGCGGCAGGATCAGCGCGACCCCGGCCCAGCCCAGCGCCATGTAGGGCAGCCAACCGGTGGTCATGGTCCCGCGCGGCATACGCAGCTTGGACAGCGCGCCGAGACAGGCCAGCGCCCAGACCCCCGCCAGCACCATGTAGCCGAAGGCAGTGCCCAGCAGGATGCCGAGCGGCGTGAAGGTGCCCGCGATCTTGACATAGATCGCCGCGTGATCGAGCCGCCGCAGGATCGGGCGCAGCGGCGTGTGCGCGAGCAGGTGATAGGCCGCCGAGGCGCCGAGCATCGCGAGCAGCGACAGCGAGTAGACCGTGACCGCGAGGAACGTGACCCCGTCCATGTGCAGGGCCCAGAGCGAATAGACCGCCGCCACCCCGGCGAGCGCCGCAACCAGGCCCATGACATGCACGACGCCATCGGCGATGCGTTCTGCCGGGGAATAGAGCGGGTAGGACATCTGCGTCATTCCTGCATGGTTACACGATCTTGCGGACATATCCTTAATAACCCCCAATTCCGGCCATCATGCGACATGATCGGGGCAGGTCCGATGCATACGTGCAACGTGCCGTGCGTAGAGTCGCGGCGCAAGTACGCGCTCGTAGACGAGATGCGCCGCGTGGCGCAGCCCCGGCAGCGCCACGATGCGCGCCAGCCAGCGGTAGCGCGGCAGCGCGCGCCACAGCGCCAGAAACGCGTCCACACCCGACACCACGCGCCCGCCCTGACGCACATGCAGCCGCCGCGCCGCCATGTCGGGATCGATCCCCCACTCTGCCAGATCGCGGGTGTTGAGATCGTGGAACGCCACCGGAAGACCGCGCGCCTCTGAATGGGCGCGGTAATGGTCGATCTCGGCGCGGCAGACCGGGCAGCGCGCATTGTAGAGGACGTGGGTTTCGCTCGGGTTTGTCATGTCCGGGGACTTATGCCGGGCGCGGGCGCGGGCAAGGGCTACGGGTGGAAAAGGCGGTTGCGTTGGTGGATCTTATTTCTTATAATTTTTGTCAGAAATAATCGAAGCCGAAGGATCAACACCATGCACCTGCCTGCCCTGCCCGCTCTTGCCGCCACCCTCGTGCTCGGTCTCGGCGTCCTGCCCGCCACCGCCGCCGAGGAGGTCGAGCATTATGCCGCCGCGTCCTCTGAAACCCTCGCGGAGGCGATGGAGAACCTCGCCGCCTACAACGCCAAGGTGGAAGCGGTCATGGCGCGCGACAATCTGGGCGTGCAGGACATGGAAGAAGTGCACGAATACACCTACACGATGGAACAGGCCGTGGCACGCATCGCCTCGGAGGTAGAAAAGATCGCCGTCGTGCTGGAACGGGTTCACCTGTCCTCTGAAGGTGACAACCCGCATGCCCTGCGCGGGGCGACCGAGGTCTACCTGGAAATGACCGCGCCGCTGACCGAGTGAGGGGGCATGGCCCCAAGGAAACCGAGCCAAAGGCGGCTGTCAGATGATGGCCGCGAACTGGTCGGGGTGGGGGTTGTCTGGAGATGTCTGGCCTGGAACCGACGTTGGGCATTTGGCGATGAGCCGCGCAGCGCCCGACCGCCGGGTGGGCGCGGTTTGGCTCGTGCTGTGCGATTTATGGTGCAAGATACTTCAATGATCACAGCTATTTGCGCCGTTGCAGAAGCGCCCGCCCGATGGGGCGGTCGGGCGCTGCGCGGCGGCGCGTAAACGCGCCTTGTCCCGCGCATTGGCACCAAGACCTGAATGACCGCATCAGACCAAAACCGCACGTCTCTCTCCAAGCGCCCCGGCGCCCGCGTTCCGCTTGGAGGATGATCGCCCCTAGAAATCCAGGTTCGCGACGCTGAGCGCGTTTTCCTGGATGAACTCGCGGCGCGGCTCGACCACGTCGCCCATCAGCTTGGTAAAGAGGTCGTCGGCCTCGGCCACGTCGTCGATCTTGACCTGAAGCAGCGTGCGCGCCTCGGGATCGAGCGTCGTCTCCCAGAGCTGGTTGGGGTTCATCTCGCCCAGCCCCTTGTAGCGCTGGAGCGTGAGGCCCTTTTCCCCCTCTTTCAGGATCGCGGCCAACAGGTCGAGCGGGCCGAAGATGGGCTGCGAGCGGTCCTTGCGCAGGAGCGTTGCGCGCTCGCGGTAGATGTCGCGCAGCGCCTGCGTCATCTGCGCAAGGCGGCGCGCCTCGCCGCCGCGCAGCACCGGGCCGTCGAGCGTGCGGATTTCCTCGACGCCGCGCACGGTGCGGGTAAGACGTAGCCCGTGATCCTGCGTCGGGCGGCCCTGCCAGCCGCGCTCGTACTCGTTGGAGATCATGTCGAGCCGGGTGGCCACGGTATCGGCCACGCCCTGCAGATCGGCATCCACGCGCCCGGGCAGGAACGCCTCGGCGATGGCTGCCTGTTCGAGGATATGGCGTGGGTAATGGGTGGGGAACGCCTCCAATATGCGCTTGGCCTGCCGCGCCTCCTCGACCACGCGCACAAGGTCCGGCCCGGCGATCTCTTCGCCGCTGCCAAGGCGCAGGGCTGCATCGGTGGTGCCCTGCTCGATCAGGTAATCCTCGAGCGAGGGGTGATCCTTGAGATAGACCTCGGACTTGCCGCGCATCACCTTGTAGAGCGGCGGCTGCGCGATATAGAGGTATCCGCCCTCGATCAGCTCTGGCATCTGCCGGTAGAAGAAGGTCAGCAGCAGCGTGCGGATATGCGCGCCGTCCACGTCGGCATCGGTCATGATGACGATCTTGTGGTAGCGCAGTTTCGTGATGTCGAACTCGTCCCGCCCGATGCCGGTGCCAAGCGCCATCACGAGGTTACCGATTTCCTGGGAGCCCAGCATCCGGTCAAAGCGGGCGCGTTCGACATTGAGGATCTTGCCGCGCAGGGGCAGCACCGCCTGCGTGCCCCGGTCGCGCCCGGTCTGCGCAGAGCCGCCGGCGCTATCGCCCTCGACGAGGAAAAGCTCGGTCTTGGAGGGATCCTTGGACGAGCAGTCCTTGAGCTTGCCGGCGAGGAAATTGACATCCATCGGGTTCTTGCGGCGGGTCAGGTCGCGGGCCTTGCGCGCCGCCTCGCGGGCATGGGCGGCCTCGATGATCTTGCCGACGATGATCTTGGCGATCTGGGGGTTTTCCTCGAACCATTCGGCGAGTTTCTCGTTCATCAGACCCTCGACCGCAGGGCGCACCTCGGAGCTGACCAGCTTGTCCTTGGTCTGGCTCGAGAATTTGGGATCGGGCACCTTGACCGACAGCACGCAAGTGAGCCCCTCGCGGGCGTCGTCGCCGGTGAAGCTGACCTTTTCCTTGCGGGCGATGCCGGTGGTCTGGGCGTAGGCGTTGATGGTGCGGGTGAGCGCGCCGCGAAAGCCCGCCATGTGGGTGCCGCCGTCGCGCTGCGGGATGTTGTTGGTAAACGGCAGCACGGTCTCGTGATAGCTGTCGTTCCACCACATCGCCACCTCGACGGTGATCCCGTCGCGCTCGCCGATGATGAAGATCGGCTCGGGCATCATCGGGGTCTTGTGACGGTCGAGATACTTGACGAATTCCTTGACCCCGCCTTCGTAGAAAAGCTCGCTCTCCAGCGGCTCGGGTGGGCGCTCGTCGCGCAGGATGATGCGGACGCCGGAATTGAGGAAGGCCAGTTCGCGGAGCCGCCGCTCCAGTGTTTCGAAGCTGTAGTCGAGGTTGGAGAAGGTGTCGGTCGAGGCGAGAAAGCGCACCTCGGTGCCCTTGCGCCCGTCGGCGTCACCGACGACGTGAAGATGGTCGACCGTAAAGCCGCCCTCGAAACGGGCGAGGTGCTCCTTGCCGTTTCGCCAGACGCGCAGTTCGAGCCAATCGGAGAGCGCGTTGACCACCGACACGCCGACGCCGTGCAGGCCGCCAGAGACCTTGTAGGAATTCTGGTCGAACTTGCCGCCCGCGTGCAGCTGGGTCATGATGACCTCGGCCGCCGAGACGCCCTCTTCCTCGTGGATATCGGTGGGGATGCCGCGGCCATTGTCGCTGACCGAGACGCTGGAATCGGCGTGAATCGTAACGTTCACGGCGTCGGCGTGACCGGCCAGCGCCTCGTCGATGCCGTTGTCGACGACCTCGTAGACCATGTGGTGCAGGCCCGAGCCGTCATCGGTGTCACCGATATACATGCCGGGGCGCTTGCGGACAGCCTCCAACCCCTTGAGAACCTTGATGGAATCGGCACCATATTCTTCGGGCACGATGGCGGGTTCGGACATGCGGATTTCCCTTTGGAATGTTTCGCATTTTATACGAAGTCTGGGGGGGAATGTCACGGCCCCACCCCATATTTTGCGCTGTTTCGTGCTCAGGTGAAGGGGATCACCAGCCCGACGAGGATCAGCAGCAGGCCAGAGGCCGAATTGAGCCGCGCAATGGCCCTGGGGCTCTGCAACAGACGCCGGGCACGATCGAGAAACAGCGCGAGGCCGAGGTTGCCCAGCATCGGCACGACGGCCGAGACCGCGAGGATGGCGGCGATGTCGGGAACCGTGACGCGCGAGAGATCGAAGAAGCCCGGCAGGAAGCCCATGTAGAACAGGATCGCCTTGGGATTGCCGATCACCGCCGCCATGCCCACGGAAAACCCGGCCCAGAGACCGGGGCGGGTCATGCGGCTGTCGGCGCCGGGCACGCGCGCCGGGGTGCGGAGCAAGAGCAGGCCCATCACGATGAACACCGCCGCCGCGACCCAGCGCAGGAGGCCGAGCGCGTCGCCATAGAGCGACAGCACCCAGGCCAGCCCAAGGATCGCGCAGAGCGGCCAGATCAGATCGCCCAGCGCCACGCCCACGGCAAGCGGCCACGCCCCGCGCATACCGCCCGAGAGAGAGCGCGCGGTGAGCGCCACCCAGACCGGGCCGGGCACCGCCCAGAGCCCGGCCATCGCCGCCGCGTAGAGCATGAGGTCAAATAGCGTGACGGTCATGGAGCATCGGGCAGGGTGAGGCTGCCATCGGGGGCGAGCGGCCAGAAGGGATTCATCGCCAGCTCCCAGACATGCCCGTCGGGATCGGCGAAATAGCCGGAATAGCCGCCCCAGAACACCTTTTCGGGGCGCTTGAGCGGCGTGGCCCCGGCGGCGATGGCCCGGTCATAGGCGGCGTCCACCTCGGCCTCTGTGGGGAAATTCTGCGCCAGCGCCATCGCGCCGGTGCCAAGCGCGGCACCCGGCCGCCCCTGATCGGCGGCCAGGTCGGATTTGCCAAACAGTCCGAGAACCAGCCCGTTCAGCTGATAGAAAACGACCTCGTCCTGCGCCGCCGCCGGTGTCCAGCCGAGGGCGGCGTAGAATGCGCGCGCGCGGTCGAGATCGGCCACGCCAAGGGTGATGAGGGTCACGCGCTGCGGGGTCATGGTGTGGCATCCTCCGTGATGTGGCTGGTGCCTTCGGTGTCGGTGACGCGGATGTGCTGTGCCCGACAGCCCAGTTCGGCAAAAAGCTCTGGCCCGGTGCCGGTCATCCACGCCTGCGCACCGAGGCCGCAAACCTCGTCATAAAGCGCGGCGCGGCGGCCCGCGTCAAGATGGGCGGCCACCTCGTCCAGAAGCAGGATCGGCGGCGCCCCGAAATCGCGCGCCAGCGCGCGGGCATTGGCGAGGATCAGCGACACCAGAAGCGCCTTTTGCTCGCCGGTGGAGCACTCGGCGGCGGGCACGCCCTTGGCGGCATAGACGCCGTAAAGGTCGGCGCGGTGCGGGCCGACCAGCGTGCGCCCGGCGACGAGGTCGCGAAACCGGCTTTCGGCCAGCGCCTCGCGCAGCTCATCGGCGCCCTCGGGCATCTCGCCCTCGGTCTGGGTCAGGTCCAGTTCGGCGGTGGGAAAGGCCGTTTCAGCCTGCATCTGCGCGCCGGCGATGAGTGCCAGCGCCTGCTGCCGGTTGGCGTGCATCTCGGCCCCCGCCGCGGCCATCTGCCGTTCGAGGGCGAGATACCAGTGCGCGTCGCGCACCTGGTCCTTGAGCAAGCGGTTGCGCTCGCGCATGGCCTTTTCATAGGCCAGAACCGCGTCGGCATGGCCGGGCACGAAGCTCATGGTCATCCGGTCGAGGAAACGCCTGCGCCCCTCGGCCCCCTCGATCCAGAGCCGGTCCATCGCCGGGATGAGCCAGAGCACGCGGGCGATGCGGCCCAGCGCAAGCTGCGCGGTGGGCTTGCCGTCGATACGGACCTGCCGCGCGGTGCCGTCCTCGGAGACGACCTCGACCTCGTGTACCTGGTGCAGGGACTGCAGGATGGCGGTAATCTTCCAGCCGAGGGATTCAGGGCGGCGCGCCATGTCCTGCGCCGCCGCGCGCCGCAGGCCCCGCCCGGGCGACAGCAGCGAGACCGCCTCGATCAGGTTGGTCTTGCCCGCGCCGTTGGGGCCGTGAATCGCCACCGGCCGCGCATCGAGCATGAGCCGCGCCGACTTGTGCGAACGGAAATGCGAGAGGGTCAATTCCGACAGGTAGAGGCCGGGCATTCACGACCCTTTCATCTTGCCAGAAATATCCCCGCCGGAGGCTCCGACAGATGTCACACCCGCATCGGCATGACCACGTAAACCGCCGTCGTATCGTTGCCCTCGCGCATCAGGGTGGGATCGCCGGAGGAGTTGAACAGGAACACCGCGTTCTCGCGGTCCACCTGGCTGGCGATTTCCAGCAGGTATTTCGCGTTGAAACCGATCTCCAGCCGTTCGTCGCCATAGGCCACGGCCAGCTCTTCCTCGGCGGCGCCGCTGTCGGGGGCGTTGACCGAGAGGATCAGCCGGTCCTCGTCGAGCGACAGCTTGACCGCGCGCGAGCGTTCGGAGCTGACCGTCGCCACGCGGTCTACCGCCTGCGCGAACTCGGCGGCGTCCACTTCGAGGCGGCGGGTGTTTCCCTGCGGGATGACGCGGGTATAGTCGGGGAAGGTGCCGTCGATCACCTTCGATGTCAGGGTGATGTCGGGGGTGGCGAAGCGCACCTTGGTTTCGGAAACCGAAACCGCGATCTTCATGTCGTCATCGTCGAGAAGCTTGCGCAGCTCTCCCACCGTCTTGCGCGGGACGATGACGCCGGGCATGTCCGCCGCGCCCTCGGGCAGGTCGGCGTCGATCCGGGCGAGGCGGTGGCCGTCGGTGGCCACGCAGCGCAGAACCTTGCCGCCATCGGCCTCGGAGACATGCATGTAGACGCCGTTGAGGTAATAGCGGGTCTCCTCGGTGGAGATGGCGAATTTCGACTTGTCGAACAGCCGCCGGAGCGTCGCGGCGGGGGCCGAGAAGTTGCTCGCGTATTCCGCCGAGGCCATCACCGGGAAGTCCTCTTTCGGCAGGGTGGCGAGGTTGAAATTCGACCGGCCCGCCTGCACCGCGAGCCGCCCCGACGCCGCATCCTCGGACAGCGTGACAAGCGCGCCGTCGGGCAGCTTGCGCACGATCTCGTGCAGCATCACCGCCGAAACCGTGGTTGCCCCCGCGCGTTCGACCTGCGCCGTTGCCATATCCACGATCTCGATATCGAGGTCGGTGGCGCGGAATTGCACACGCTCGCCCTCGGCCTCGATCAGGACATTGGCGAGGATCGGGATTGTGTTGCGGCGCTCTACCACCGACTGCGCTTGCGCGACCGCCTTGAGCAGCGTGCCCCGTTCGATGCTGAATTTCATGCCCTCGCTCCTGTCAGATACCGCTCTCGCGCCGGGAGGGGCACGGTACCGAAATCCCCATCCGGCTCAAGCGTTTTGTGACGTTGTCAGCCGGATTTGCCACTGCGTCAAGGGCCGGGGACCGGACTGCCGCCTCAGGCCTCGAGCGAGCGGCGCAGCAATTCGAGGTCGTCGGCGATCTGGGCATCCTTCTGGCGCAGCTCGTCGATCTTCTTCACCCCGTGCATCACGGTGGTGTGGTCGCGCCCGCCAAAGCTGCGCCCGATCTCGGGCAGGGAGCGGCTTGTGAGTTGCTTGCACAGGTACATCGCCATCTGCCGCGGCCTGGCATAACAGCGGGTGCGCCGGGGGCCGACGAGATCGGACAGGCGAATGTTGTAGTGATCGGCCACCTTGCGCTTGATCTCTTCGACCGAGAGCTTGCGCTCGTAGCTGCGCAGCATGTCCGAGAGGCAATCCTGCGTCAGTTCCTGCGAGATCGGCTTGCCCACCAGCGAGGCAAAGGCGAAGAGCCGGGTCAGCGCGCCTTCGAGAACCCGCACATTGGTGTTGATGCGATGCGCGAGGAATTCGAGCACGCCGTCCTCGATCGTGAGATCGGGCTGAGCCTCGCGGTAACGCTCGGCACGGTTCTGCAACACGCCGAGGCGCAATTCGTAATCGGTGGGGTGCAGGTCGACGACGAGGCCGCATTGAAGCCGCGACTTGATCCGGTCCTCCAGCCGCGCGATCTCTCCGGGGGCGCAATCGGCGGAGATGACGATCTGCTTGTTCTGATCGACCAGTGCGTTGAAGGTATGAAAGAATTCCTCCTGCGTGCTGTCCTTGCCGGCGATGAACTGCACGTCATCGACCATCAGCACGTCGACCGAGCGGAACATCTGCTTGAAGTCCATGATCTTGCGGTCGCGCAGCGCCTGCACGAAGCGATACATGAACTGTTCTGCCGAGAGGTAAAGCACGGTCATGTCGGGCTGCTGCTCGACCAGATCCCAGGCGATGGCGTGCATCAGGTGCGTCTTGCCCAGCCCGACGCCGCCATAGAGAAACAGCGGGTTGAAGGTGGTCTCGCCGCCTTCGGCGACGCGGCGCGCGGCGGCATGGGCAAGCTGGTTGGGCTTGCCGACGACGAAGCTGTCGAAGCGAAAACGATCGTCGAGCGGGGCGGAATGCAGCGGGTTGTCGCTCCGTGCGGCGCGCGCGGGGGCCGGTTTCGGCGCTTGCGGCGCATCGGACCCATTGACCCCGACACGGAAATCCAGCTTGCGCACGCCGGAATCGATCTGTGACAGCTTGTAAAGGATCAAGTCGCCGAAATGCTGGACCACGTAATTCCCGATGAACCGGGTCGGCACCGAGAGCGTGGCCACACCGTCGGACACCTCCGCGAATTCGAGTGGCTCTATCCAGTTGCGAAACTTGTTCTGCCCGACTGCCTGCCGGATCTGCTGTTTCAGCTCACCCCACTGTTCTTGTATCATATGTCCCGTTCCGCTGCTCTTTTCTGCGCCATCGGACAGGGGCCCGATAACAGGTCAAAAATCGCAACCCGCGACGGAGGACAAAGGATATGGTCGACACCGGCCACGAGCCGGCACCTGACACAGACGCCTCTGCACACTGCATATTGATGGAAAAATCCCTGCCCGCGACCCGTCCCAAAGCCACCGGGATCTCTCCGTCAAAATGCTATCAGACAAGACCGGAAAGCGAAAAGGCTTTCCTCTGGCGAGCCGGGGCAGGATATCTGCCCCAAGCTAGCAATGGCCTGTCCCCCCCAAGCGTGAATCGCACTTATGACGTTACCAACGCGGCACGCGTCCAGACAACTCATCATTGCGCTTGACAGGACCGGGGGCGGAAAAGAATCTCTGGCTGTCGCACGGAGGCACAAACGCAAACGGGCACCGCCCCATGGCGATGCCCGTTCGATTTCGTGTCATTGGATGCGGTCAGCCCAGCGCCTTCACCCGTGCCGAGAGCCGCGACATCTTGCGCGCGGCGGTGTTCTTGTGAAAGACGCCCTTGGTCACACCGCGCATCAGTTCGGGCTGTGCGGCGCGCAGCGCGGCGGTGGCGGCATCCTTGTCACCGGAGGCGATCGCCTCTTCGAGCTTGCGCAGGTAGGTGCGGATGCGCGAGCGACGCGCCTTGTTGACGGCGTAGCGCTTTTCGTTCTGGCGCGCGCGCTTCTTGGACTGGATCGTATTGGCCATGGGTGTCTGAACCTTTCCCGGGTCTATCAATGTCTGGTTGCACAGATACCCGGGCCTGCCCCGCCAAATCGGGGGCCTTGGCTCTTGCCTGGATAGCGGGCATCACGCGCATGTCTGGCGCGGCGTATACCCGAGTCGCGAGGAAATGCAACCCCGCCGCTTTGCGGGCCGCTATTCGCCCAGCTTGGCATGGACCTCGTCGAGGTCGATCTCGCCCACCGGCATCTTGTTTGCCGGGTTCTCGAAATCGTATTTGAACACCTCGAAGTCGCGCTTGTAGATCTCGTAGACCAGATGCATCGACAGGTCGTCGAAGTAATCCTCGACCGGGTGGGCGCGTTTCGGGCCGTGGCCCTCGGATTCGTTGAAGCGGGGAATCGTCTTGAGATCGACCTCGTGCGGCGTGTCGATCGCGGCCAGCACCTCTCCCATCCCCTCGTTGAATTTCTCGGTCCAGAATATCTTGTCGTAGCGCCCGCCGTTGACGATGAAGGTCGAGACATGGCCCGACATGGCCGACCAGTGGATATCGGGCTCCATCGGGCGCTTCCAGCGGATGGTGTCGCGGGCGAACAGCAGGAACCGGCGAAAGCTGCGGACCTGGTCGAATTCCTGCTTGCCGTCCTCGCCACCCACCTCGATGCCGTATTTCTGGATGATCGTCGGCACCAGCTTGCCGCGATAGCGCCGCCCGTTGCGCTGGATGCCGCATATCTTGTCAAAGAACGAGGACAGGATGCGGGTATAGGGATTGCGCACGCAGGTGAAGGCGTAGGAGCGGTGACTGCGCACGTTGGCCGAGATGAGCTTCTGGCTGTCCTCGATGGCCCATTTGTGCATCCCCGACATGGCATCGTGGATGTCACCGTCGAAGAACGCACCGTGATCAGAGTAATACATGATCTGGCCAATGGTCGAGCAGGCGCATTTCGGGACAACGCGGTAAACCACGCTCTCGCTCTCGGTCATCCATGTTCCGGGAAACCCCATGATCGCCGTGCCTCTCGTCCTGCCCCCGCGTCAGGATTATCTAACCTCTTCAAAAAAACAACGAAAGCCTGTTTATTGGCGGGGCGTTCACCGCTATTGCTTTAGACAACGCCCGAAAAACGCAGGAAAACGTTTCCTTAATGGCAAGAATCGCCTTCATCCTGCTCTGTCACAAGGACCCCGAGGCCATCGTGCGGCAGGCACGGATGCTGACGGCGGCAGGCGATTACATCGCGATCCATTTCGATGCGCGCGCCAAACCGGAGGCGTTCGCGCGGATCCGCGATGGGCTGGCCGACAATCCCAACGTGGTCTTTGCCCGCCGCCGGATCAAATGCGGCTGGGGCGAGTGGTCGCTGGTGCAGGCCACGCTCCATGCCGTCGAGGCGGCGGTCGAGACATTCCCGCGCGCAACACATTTCTACATGCTCTCGGGGGATTGCGCGCCGATCAAGTCAGCGCGCTATGCGCATGAGTTTCTCGATGCCCGGGACGTCGATTACATCGAGAGCTTTGACTATTTCGAAAGCGATTGGATCAAGACCGGGATGAAGGAAGAGCGGCTCGTCTACCGCCATTTCTTTAACGAGCGCACGCAGAAATGGCGTTTCTACACCTCTTTCGAGTTGCAGAAACGGCTACGCCTGACGCGCGCGATTCCGCATGACATCGATGTGCAGATCGGCAGCCAGTGGTGGTGCCTGCGCCGCCGCACGGTGGAATGGATCCTCGATTTCGTCCGCAAGCGGCGCGACGTGATACGGTTTTTCCGCACCACCTGGATCCCCGACGAGACGTTCTTTCAGACGCTGGTGCGCCATCTGGTGCCCGAGACAGAGATCGAGACGCGCACGCTCACCTTCCTGATGTTCACCGATTACGGGATGCCGGTCACGTTCTACAACGACCATTACGACATGCTGTTGGGGCAGGACTATCTCTTTGCCCGCAAGATCAGCCCCGAGGCGGTGGTGCTCAAACGGCGGCTTGGGACGCTCTACAGCAACGAAACGGCCAGCTTCAAGATTTCCGACGAGGGCCGCAATCTCTACAAGTTCCTCACCGGGCGCGGGCGCGAGGGGCGGCGGTTTTCGCCGCGGTTCTGGGAGGTCGAGAGCACCATCGGGCGCGACCGCGAGCTGATGATCGTGCTGTGCAAGAAATGGCATGTGGCCAAGCGGCTGGTAAGACGCATCCGCCAGATGAGCGACCTGCCGGTGATCGAGTATCTCTTTAACGAGGAGGGCACCGCCCTGCCCAATCTCGGCGGCATCCAGGCCAGCCTCGTCAAGCGCACCCGCCATCGCCGCGCGCTGATGCGGATGTTGTTCGACTATTACGAGACCGACCGGCTCGTCGTCTGCATGGACCCTGCCAACATGGATCTGTTGACGGATTTTTGCAGCGACCGGGCCAAGACGCGGCTGCTTGAGATACAGTGCGATTTCTCCGACGCCTATCTCATCGGCCATGCCAGGCGCGTCGGGCTCGCAGGGGAACAGACCCAACGCGATACGCTGGAGCGGCTGCTGCCGACGATACGGGGCGATATCGTCCACGAGAGAGACCGCATCCGCGATGCCGGTTTCGCCAATCACCTCATCATGCGGGAAAGCGACGATCGCGACCGCTCTGCCGATATGCTGGCGCGATTCCTTGATATTCCTGCCGAAAAGGCGCAGGAGATCGCCGACTTTGACCATCTTTTCGCGGATTGAGGAGACCAAATGGCCTATACCTACGACGACCAGAACGTTTTCGCGAAAATCCTGCGCGGCGAGATTCCCAACAAGACCGTGCTGGAGACCGGGCACACGCTCGCCTTCGAGGACATCCAGCCGCAGGCGCCGGTGCATGTGCTGGTGATCCCGAAAGGGGCCTATGTGGACTACGCCCATTTCGTGACCGAGGCGAGCGATGCCGAGATCGTGGATTTCAGCCGGACGGTGGCCGAGATCTGCCGCTTAACCGGCGTCGGGCCGGGTATCGGCGGCAAGGGTTTTCGGGCCATCACCAACGCCGGCGAGGACGGCGTGCAGGAGGTGCAGCATTATCACCTGCACATCATCGGTGGCCGTCCGCTGGGCCGGATGCTGCAAAGGTCGTGACGCCCGAGACGCGCGCTTGCGGTGCCGGGCATCCGCGCCCATATGACCCGCAATTGCAGCGCGAACAGACGGGCAGGACATGAATTTTCGCAACCGCGTGGGCGGGTTTCTCGACACGTCGCTTTTCCAGAACGCCATTCTCGGCGTGATCCTGTTCAACGCGGTGATCCTCGGGCTGGAAACGGTCGAGCCGCTGATGGCGCGGGCGGGGGCGCTGATCGTCGCGCTGGACAAGTTGTGCCTGTCGATCTTCGTGGTGGAGATCGTGGCCAAGCTCTACGCGCGGGGGTTCGCCGGGTTCTTTCGCCGCGGCTGGAATGTCTTCGATTTCGTGATCGTGGGCATCTCGCTGGTGCCGACGACGCAAGGGTTGTCGGTGCTGCGGGCGCTGCGCATCCTGCGCCTGTTGCGCGTGGTGTCGGTGGCACCGTCGCTCAGGCGCGTGGTCGAGGGGCTGGTGACGGCGCTGCCGGGGATGGGCTCGGTCTTCCTGCTGATGGGGATGATCTTCTACATCGGGTCGGTGATGGCGACCAAGCTGTTTGGCGACGCGTACCCCGCGTGGTTCGGCGATCTGGGGCGCTCGGCCTATTCGCTCTTCCAGATCATGACGCTGGAATCGTGGTCGATGGGGATCGTGCGCCCGGTGATGGAGCAGTTTCCCTACGCCTGGGCGTTCTTTGTCCCGTTCATCATGGTTACCACCTTCGCCGTGGTGAACCTGCTGGTCGGCCTCATCGTCAACTCGATGCAGGACGCACATCACGCCGAGGACGTGGAAAAGACCGACACCTATCGCGACGAGGTGCTGAGCCGCCTCGAACGGCTGGAGGAGATGATGCGCGAAGGGCAGGAGGCGCGTGCCCGCGATTCCGCAGGTTCCGGGTCGCGCGACTGAGCGGGGCGGGGCAAGCTTGGGCCATCATTCCCGAGGAGGCCCGCCATGCCCAGGATCACCGCCCTGCCCACCGATCTCGTCACCGCCTGGCGTTCCGGCGCGCCCGACGCCTATGGCAACCCGCCCGAGCGGCAGGTGGCGCGCGGCAGCGGCAACCCCTGCCGCCATTGCCTCGATTTCATCCCGGAGGGGGCGGAGATGCTGGTGCTCGCGCACCGCCCCTTTGCCGGGCTGCACCCCTATGCCGAAACCGGGCCGATCTTTGTCTGTGCCGCGCCCTGTGCGCGGTTCGAGGGCGCGGGCATCCCGCCCGCGTTGCGCGCGAGTCCCGACTACCTGCTCAAGGGCTATGGCGCGGATGAGCGCATCGTCTATGGCACGGGCAAGGTAGTGGCCGCCGATGCGCTGATGGACCATGCCGAATGGGCGCTCGGCTGGCCCGGGGTGGCCCATGTCGATGTGCGTTCGGCACGCAACAACTGCTTTCAGGCGCGCATCCTGCCGGGTTGAGGGGCGTGGGCGCGCTTGCGCCCCGCGCGCAGGCGCGCTAACCCGCCGGGGACAATATCGGGGTGACGGACATGAGCGACCTGCGCGAGAAATACCTGACAGCCATCGCCGGGGCCGAAGACGAGGCCGCGCTCGAGGCGCTGCGCGTGCAGGCCGTGGGCAAGAAGGGCGAGATCAGCCTGAAGATGCGCGAACTGGGCAAGATGAGCCCCGAGGAGCGGCAGGAAGCGGGGCCGCGCCTCAACGCGCTCAAGGACGAGATCAATTCGGCGCTCGCCGCGCGCAAGGCGGCGCTGGCGGATGCCGCGCTCGACGAGCGGCTGCGCGGCGAATGGCTCGACGTGACGCTGCCGGGGCGCCCCCGGCGGCAGGGCACGATCCACCCGGTGTCTCAAGTGACCGAGGAGGTCACGGCGATCTTTGCCGACATGGGGTTTGCCGTGGCCGAGGGGCCGCAGGTGGAGAGCGACTGGTACAATTTCGACGCGCTCAACATCCCCGGCCACCACCCCGCGCGCGCCGAGATGGACACGTTCTACATGCACCGTGCCGAGGGCGACGACCGGCCCCCGCACGTGCTTCGCACCCATACCTCGCCGGTGCAGATCCGCACCATGCAGGCGCAGGGCGCACCCTTGCGGGTGATCGCGCCGGGCCGCGTCTATCGCGCGGATTACGACCAGACGCATACGCCGATGTTCCACCAGGTCGAGGGGCTGGCCATCGACCGCGATATCTCGATGGCCAATCTGAAATGGGTGCTGGAGGAATTCGTCAAGGCGTTCTTCGAGGTCGATCACGTCGACCTGCGATTCCGCGCCTCGCATTTCCCGTTCACAGAGCCGTCGGCGGAGGTGGATATCCGCTGTAGCTGGGAAGGCGGCACGCTCAAGGTCGGCGAGGGCGACGACTGGCTGGAAATCCTCGGGTCGGGGATGGTGCATCCCAACGTGCTGGAGGCCGGCAATATCGACCCGAGTGAATGGCAGGGCTTTGCCTTCGGCATGGGGATCGACCGGATCGCGATGCTGAAATACGGCATCCCCGATTTGCGGGCGTTCTTTGATTCAGACCTGCGGTGGCTGCGGCATTACGGGTTTGCCGCGCTGGATGTGCCGACGTTGCATGGCGGGTTGTCGCGGTAGGCGGCGGAGCGGGTTGGCGCCGACCTAACAGCAGCGCCGCGCATCGATGGGCCGCGGCGCGGCGATCCGTCGGTTCTTCTGCCGCGCTTTATGGCAGCCAAATTCGCACTAGACCCGAGCGGCGCGCAGGTTGCAGCCATATCGCCGTGCCGGGGGGCGGCCCGGCGATGCGCGGGAGCGCGCAAGGCGCGCTCTGATTCCGCGCGAGGTCATCGCAGCGCTCAGTGTGCCCTCACCCCAGCGTCATCACCTCTCCCCCCGCCGCCTCGGCGTCGGAATGGTCGTGGGTGACTTGCAGCACCGGCAGCGCCCGCTGGCGGGCGGTGTCGAACACCAGCGCCCTCACCTGCGCGCGCAGCCCGGTGTCGAGCTTGGAGAACGCCTCGTCCAGAAGCAGCGCACGCGGCTCTGACAGCAGCATCCGTTGCAGCGCCACCCGCGCCCGCTGACCACCCGAGAGCGTCGCCGGGTCGCGGTCTGCAAACCCTTCGAGGCCGACCTCGGCCAGCGCCGCCTCTATCCGCGCGCGGCGGGCGGCGCGGCCACGCACCTCGGGCTTGAGCCCAAAGGCGAGGTTGGCCCCGACCGAGAGATGCGGAAACAGGTATTCATCCTGGAACAGGATGCCGATGCGCCGCGCCTCTGTGGGCAGGCCAGAGAGATCATGCCCGTCGAGCCGGATGCGCCCGGTCATGGTAAAGGCCGCATCGAGCGTGCCGGTGATCGCCGCGAGCAGCGTGGATTTGCCGGAACCGGACGGCCCCATCACCGTCAGCACCTCGCCGGGGCCGACCGTGCAATCGAGCGCGATAAGCCGCTCGGGGCCCAGGGCGATCATCAGGTGCTCGAACCGCAGGCCCTCATCCATCGCGCATCCCCTTTCTGTTGCGCCACGCGATCCGTGGCAGCAGCACGGCGAGCGCGAAGGGGGCAAAGGCCGCCGCCGTCTGCGCCAGCGCGTAGACGCCGATGGCCCGCCGGTCGCCACCCGCCGCCAGCGCCACCGCCTCGGTGGTGAGCGTGGCCACCCGCCCCGCACCCACCAAGAGCGTTGGCAGGTATTGCCCCACCGAGACGGCAAAGCCAACCGCCGCCGCCACGAGGAGCGGGCGCAAGAGCATCGGCAGCCGCACCGCCCAGAGCACGCGATCCGGCCCCGCGCCCAGCGCGCGCGCCACGATGTCCTGCCGCGCGTCCCAGGCGCGCCACGGGTCCGACAGCGACAGGAAGACATAAGGCAGCACGAACACCAGATGCGCCAGCACCACCGCCGCGCGCCCGCCATCGACGCCCGTCAGGATCGATAGCGTCTGAAAGCCGGTGAGAAACGCCACCTGCGGCACGATCAGCGGCAGGTAGAGCAGCCACAGCGCCCGCGTGGCGGGGCGCAGGCCGTGGCGGTGCTCGGCCTCGAGGCTCGCCAGCGTCAGCAGCAGCGCCAGCCCCGTTGCCGCCCCGGCGATGAGCAGGGTCTCGGCGGCGGGACCGGCAAGGCGCGGGCCGTGGCGATCCCAGTTGCGAAAGGTAAAGCCGTCGGGCAGCAGGTCTGGAAACTGCCAGAGGCCGGCGAAGGACCAGACCACCTGCCCCCCCAGCCCCGCGATCACCGCGAGTGCGGCCAGCGCGCCCAGCACCAGCGCGCCCATGCGCAGCATCCGCCCGGTGCTGCGCCGCCCGCGCCCGCCGCGCACGATCCACGCGCGCCCGGCCCGCGCCACGGCTATCTCGATCAACCGCCACAGGCCGAGACCGAACAGCACCAGCCCCAGTTGCAGCACCGCCCCCGCCGCCGCCTGAAACCGCAGGGCGAGGTCGGGGTCGCTCATCCAGCGGACCACCTGCACGGCCAGCGTCGGCGGCGTGTTGGGCCCGAGGATGATCGCCACGTCCACCACCGACATGGAGAACGCCAGCACCGCGTAGACCGGCAGGCGGATCTGGCGGTAGACCAGCGGAAAGATCACCTTGAGCCAGCCGGTTACGCGCGCATAGCCGAGCGCATGTGCCACCCGCAGGCTCTGGCCCGGGCGCACCTGCGTCAGCGCCGCCAGCGTCATCAGCAGCAGGAAGGGCACCTCCTTGGTGACCAGCCCGAAAATGAGGCTGAGGCCCGCCGGGTCCTGAAGGATCAGCAGGTCGGGCGGCTGCGCCCATCCCGTGAGCCCGGGCGAGAGCGCGCGGGCGATCCAGCCCGAGGGGGCGATGAGAAAGGCGAGGCCAAAGGCCGCCGCCGCGTGCGGCACCGACAGGAGCGGCGACAACAGCCGCTCGATGGCGGCGAAGGTCCGCGTGCCCGCCCAGCCCGCGCAGATCAGCGTGACGATGGCGAGCGACAGCGCCGTGGCGGCAAACCCCACCCCGAGGCTGAGCGCCACCGCACGCGGCAGGCCCGGCCAGGCCGCGAGCGCCTCGAAAGCGGCGAGGCCGAGGCTGTGCCCGCCCAGCGCGGGCATGTAACCCAGCGCCGGGGCAAGCGTGCCCAGTAACCCCGCCAGCACCGGCCCCAGCATCACCGCCAGCGTCAGCAGCGGGGCCCAGGGCAGAAACCGCGCCCGCCGCGCGAGACGCGCCGGGACGGGGATGCTGGCAGCGGCGCGCACGCGTGCCTACTGGCCGACGCCGTAGCGCGCGGTCCAGTCCTGTTCCAGCCGCACCATCCAGGAGGGATGCGGCTCGGGCAGCGCCTCGCCGAGTTCGGCGGGGGTGAGCGTCGCCACGCCGAGTTCTATCGCGTCGAAGCGGGCGCGATCCTGCGCGGAGAGCTCGTCCATCGCCAGCACGGTGCCGTTGCCCCAGACTGCCGGATCCTGCTTGTGCGCCTGCGCCTCGGGCGACAGCAGGAAATTGGCGAGCACCAGCGCGCCCGCCTTGGCGTTGGCGTTGTAGGGGATGGCGACGAAGCTCGCATTGCCGATGGTGCCGCCGTCGAGCACGTAGCTGCGCACCGTGCCCGGAAGCTCGAAATTGGCGATGGCGTTCGACGGCTCGTTGGGGTTGAAGCTGAGCGCGAGGTCGATCTCGCCATCGTTCATGAGCTGGATCAGCCGCGGCCCCGATTGCGGATAGGCCGCGCCACCGCGCCACAGGTTGGGCGTGAGATCGTCGAGGTAATCCCAGAGCGGCGCGGTGGCCTCGTGATAGCTCTCCTCGCTCACCGGTTTGGTCAGCACCGACGGGTCGGGGGCCAGCCCCATCACTGCCTGCTTGAGAAAGGTCGAGCCGAGGAAATCCGGCGGCTGCGGATAGGCGAAGCGGCCGGGATTGTCCTGCGCCCAGTCAAGCAGCGCGGGAATCGAGCGGGGCGGCTCGGCCAGTCGCGCGGTGTCGTGGTAGAAGACGATCTGCGCCATCCCCCAGGGGGCCTCCAGCCCCTCGGTGGGCACGGTGAAATCCGAGGTCACGGCGGCCTTGCCCTCGACATCGACGTATTGCCAGTTGGGCAGGTCCTCGGCCCAGGGGCCATAGAGCAGCCCCTGTTCCTTCATTGCCGCGAAATTCTCACCGTTGATCCAGATGAGATCGACCGCGCCGCCGGAATCCTTGCCCGCCGATTTCTCGGCGATGACGCGGCTGACGGCGTCGGCGGTGTCCTTGAGCTTGACATGTTCGACGGTGACGCCATAGCGCCCGGCCACCTCGTCGCCCGCCCAGGAGATATAGTCGTTGATGGCATTCGAGCCACCCCAAGCGTGCCAATAGACGGTCTGCCCCTCCGCCGCCCCGGTGATCGCCGCCCAGTCGGTAGGGTCGGGTGTCACCTCTTGCGCCGCGAGCGGTGCGGCCAGCGCAAGGGCTGCCAGCGATGTCAGCATCTGTCGGATCATGTCGAGGTCTCCTGGTTGGGTTATCTTGTTATAGTGTATTGGCCAGACGCGCGAAGTCCTGATCCATCCGCGCCGCCGTGGCGGGGGCGAGATAGTGATCGACGCGGCCCCGGACATGGGCGATCAGCGCCGCCTCGCTCTTGTCCGCCGCCCAGTCCTCGCCGTCCTGCGTCGCCTTGGCCTCTGCCCCCGACAGCACACGCCATTTCGCGCACCATGTCATCGACCAGAGCCACATGGCGCGGCGCATCGGCAGGGTCCACGGCGCGAGGGCGGCACGCTCGGGTCCGGGCAGGCAATCGAGCCAATGGTGGCACGCCTCCGCCACCTGCTCGGGCGTCAGCACCGCGTGGGTGGCCACATCCCAGGTGGTCGAGGTGTAAAGCGTGGCATGGGCCAGATCGAGCGGCGGCGCGCTGTAGCGGGCCTTTTCCAGGTCGACCAGAACGGCGCCGCCCTCGGGCGTGATCAGGAAATTGCCGGGGTGCGCGTCGAAGGAGATGAGCCGCTTGGGCGGGCGCGGCCCATCGGCGGCCAGATCGCGCAGGGCGGCGAAGTGGGTCTCGATGATTGCCCGCGTTTCCGGGTCCACCGCGTGCAGGTAGGCCGCCTGTGCCCCGATTTCCTCCAGCAGCCCGGCCAGCGGGTCGGCGGGGTCAAGGAGCGGCGGGCGCCTGTCCTTCTCCGGGACCGGCAGGGCGTGGATCGCGGCGAGGGCGGCCATGATGGCGGGCAGATCCTCGGGCAGGCGGGCAACCCGCCCCACGATTTCTTCCACCACCAGCCCACCGCGCGGCAGCGCATCCGAGGGTGGCAGCACGGCGTGCAGGCGCGGGGCGTGGCCGGATGCGCTCGCGCGGGTAAAACAGGCGGCCTGGTAGGCGAGGTTCTCGGCGGCCCCCAGTTGCATCTGGCTCTGCTTGGGCAGCCGCGCGATCCAGCCGGTGCCGCCAAGGCGCACATGGTCATGGGCGAGCCCGGTGTCGGGCATGAGCGCGGGCGTTCCGGGGGCGATACCCGCCGCGTCGAGCGCCAGCGCCAGCGCCGGGATCAGCGCGGCGCGGCGATCCCCGGCGACCACGGTCATTCCGCCGCCCGCTTCGCTGCCAGCCGGTCGGCGCGGAGGCGTTCAAGCTCTGGCCCCAGCACCTTTTCGAAGAAGCGGTCGCAGCCGATGCAGAGGTTGCGATAGGGCTCTCCATCGGGCCGGGTGGTGCGGGATTCGTCGAGGAAGCGGGGCAAGTCCCAGCCATGCGCCATGCCCATCCGCTCGGGGTGGCCCATCGAGATCGCCTCGAACGCCGGGTGGCCGACGAGGCTGTCGAGGATGTCGTCCAGCCGCTCCTCGCAGAGATTGCCCAGGGGGGCCGCGGTCTTGAGGCAACAGGGAAACACGTCGCCATTGGGGTCGATGGACACTTCCGACCCCGAATAGCCGCGATTGAGAAAGCCGAGGCCACCCGACCAGACATTGCAGAAATTGTCGGTGATATCGGCCTTGCTGAGCGAGTTTTCCCACGCCCGCCCGCGCGGCCATATCTTGCCGATCCAGGCATCCTCGGTCGCGCCGAACATGGAATAGACCGGCTGATCGTGGGTCTGATCGGCCCAGTTGCGGGTGGTGGAGGCCAGTGCGCTGTCGCGCATTCCCGCAGCCTCGAACATCTCGCGCAGCCGGTCGATGAGCGGCACGCGCTTTTCCCCCTCGTGGCCGACGTGAAAATCATCCATCCCGGCGCAGGAAATCATCCAGACGCCGCGCGCCAGCAGATCATCCACGATCTGCGGCGTGACCAGATCGCCGGTGGTCTGCACGATCACCCGCACGCCCTGCGTGCCATACTTGCGCTGGATCGCCTCCAGCGCGGGATACAGAACCTCCTCGCGCACGGGATCGACCAACACCTCGCCCCCCGCGAGGATGATCCGGCTCGCGCGGCGCTCGTAGCCGCCCGGCGCGGTCTCGGACGGGGCATTCAGATCAAGATAGCTCAGCTCGTCGGGCAGGCTGTCCAGCACCTTGGGAAAGGTGGTGCGCGCCTCGTCCACCACCTCGCGCAGCGCGCCGCGAACGTAGGGGCGAAAGCGCGCCTCGTAGCAATGCTTGCAGCGGCGGTGGCAGGCCCAGCACAGGACGTAATAGATGCTTTCCATGCGCGGTGCGCTCCTTTCCGTCGGTCGCGGCTTGGGTGACACAGAAGATATGGCAGGGAAACGCACCCGCGCCCATTCTCACGGGATTGTCAGGCCCCTTGCCGCGTCAGACCCCGACATGGCGCTGCGTGATCTCGGGCGTCAGCGCCGTCATCGCCCCGTCCCACACCGTGCGCCCGCGCGCGAGAATCACCGCACGGTCGGCGATGCGCGACAGTTCCTTCAATGATTTATCCACCAGCAGGATCGCCATGCCGGTCTCGTGCCTGACGGTGTGGATCGCGGACCAGATCTCGGCGCGCACCACGGGGGCGAGCCCCTCTGTTGCCTCGTCGAGGATGACCAGGCGCGGGTTGGTCATCAGCGCACGCCCGATGGCCAGCATCTGCTGCTCGCCGCCCGAGAGAGAAGCGGCGCGCTGTCCGGCGCGTTCGGCCAGCCGGGGAAAGAGGGCATGCACGCGCTCCATGCTCCACGGACCGGGGCGCGCGGCGGCGGTAAGGTTCTCGGCCACGCTCAGCCCGGCGAAGCAGCGCCGCCCCTCGGGCACCAGCCCGATGCCCATGCGCGCCGCGCGGTGCGAGGGCATGGCGTGCAGGTCGCGCCCGGCGAAAGTGAGCCGTCCCTCATAGGGGATCATCCGGCAGATCGCCTTGACGGTGGTGGTCTTGCCCATGCCGTTGCGGCCCATCAGCGCGACGACCTCGCCCTCGGCCACGCAGAGATCGACACCGAACAATGCCTGGCTTGCGCCGTAGCTGGCGGTGAGGTCCGAGACCGTGAGCAGCGTCATGCCGCGTCCCCCAGGTAGGCCGCGCGCACCTCGGCGCTGGCGCGCACCTCGGCCACGGTGCCGGTCATCAGCACGCGGCCGTAGACCAGCACGCTGATCCGGTCGGCAAGGGCAAAGACCGCGTCCATGTCATGCTCGACCAGCAGGATCGGCGCCTCGTGCCGCAGCGCGTCGAGCAGGCGGGTGAGGTCCGCCGAGCCCTCGGTGCCGAGGCCGGCCATCGGCTCGTCCATGACAAAGGCGCGTGGCCCCAGCGTCAGCGCCACCGCTACCTCCAACTGACGCCGCTGCCCGTGGCTGAGATCGGCCACGCGGCGGTGGCGCGCCTCCGCCAGCCCGACCCGGTCGAGCGCCGTCTCGGCCTGCGCGACCAGCGTAGGGCGACTCAACGCCGCGCGCCAGAAGCGCCACGGGCTGCCCGTCGCGCCGAGCGCGCCCAGCACGGCGTTTTCCAGCACGCTATCCTCCATCGCCAGCGCCGAGACCTGGAACGTGCGCGCCAGCCCGAGGCGCGCGCGCTGCGGCACGCTCAGCCCGGTGATGTCCTCACCCTGAAGCCGGACCTCGCCGCTGTCGGGCCGTAGCGCGCCGCAAAGCTGCGCGATGAGGGTGGATTTTCCCGCCCCGTTGGGGCCGATCACGGCGTGTATCTCGCCCGGCCGCAAATCGAGCGTGACCGCGTCATTGGCCACCAGCGCGCCGAAGCTCTTGCTCAGGCCTTGCGCCTCCAGCACCGGATCAGCCATGCCCGGCCCTCCGCGGCGACACGAGCCCGACGATCCCGCCGCGCGCGTAGAGCACGATCACCAACAGGATCAGCCCCAGCCAGACCTGCCAGAAATCGGTGACCTGGCCGAGAAAATGCTCGAGCATGACGAAAAGCCCCGCGCCAACGACCGGCCCGATGATGCGCGCCACGCCGCCGAGGATCACCAGCACGATCAACTCGCCCGACAGGTGCCAGCCGAACATGGCCGGGCTTACGAACCGGTTGAGGTCGGCATAGAGCGCGCCCGCAAGCCCGGCGATCGCCCCCGAGATGATAAAGGCCACCAGCCGCAGGCGCATCGGGTCGAACCCGACCGCCTCGGCGCGGGCGGGGGCTTGCCGCGCGGCACCCAGAGCGAGGCCGAAGGGCGAGCGCGCCAGCCGCGCGCTGAGCCACAGCACCACGCAGAGCAGCGCAAAGCACAGCCCGAAAAACTGGATCGGATCGAGCGTGTTGAGCCCCGGAAAGCCGTTGCGCACGTAGATCGACAGACCATCCTCGCCGCCATAGGCGCTCCACGAGATGGTGAAGTAGTAGAACATCTGCGCGAAGGCGAGGGTGATCATGATGAAATACACGCCCGTCGTGCGCAGCGCCAGAAGCCCTATCGGGACAGCCACCAGCGCCGAGACCGCGACCGCCGCAAGCCAGATCACCGGCATGGATTTCGTCCCCGCCACCTCCAACAGCCCGAGATCGAGCGGCGTGTAGGTCTGCGCGTGGAAGGCGAGAATGCCCATGACGTAGCCGCCGAGGCCGAAGAACAGCGCGTGGCCGAAGCTCACCAGCCCACCGAGGCCAAGCGCGATGTTGAGCCCTGCCGCCGCCAACGCGAGGATCGCCACCCGCGTGGCGAGCGTGATGGTAAACGGCTCGTCGGTGGCCGCAGCGAGCAACGCGACACCGCCCAGCACCGCCAGCACGCCGAGGCTCAGCACCCTTTCGCCGATCATGCCCGCACCCCGAAGAGCCCCGTGGGCCGCCACACCAGCACCACGCCCATCAGCACGTAGATTGCCATCGAGGCAAGCGACGCCCCGATGGAGGTAGCCGTCGACGGATCGGTGAACAGGCCAAAGAAGGCGGGCAGGAACACGCCGCCAAGCGTCTCGGTCAACCCCACCAGCAGCGCGCCGACAAATGCCCCCCGGATTGAGCCGATGCCGCCGATCACGATCACCACGAAGGCGAGGATCAGCACCGGCTCGCCCATGCCGACCTGCACCGACTGGATCGCGCCCACAAGCGCGCCCGCCAGCCCCGCCAGCGCCGCGCCGAGCGCGAAGACCAGCGTGTAGAGGCGCGAGATGTCCACGCCCAGCGCCGCGATCATCTCGCGGTCGTTTTCGCCAGCGCGGATGCGGATGCCGAGGCGCGTGCGCTCGATCAGCCACCACAGGCCCAGCCCCACCGCCAGCCCGATGCCGATCAGCACCAGCCGGTAAAGCGGATACTCGATCCCGCCCGGCAGGGTCACCGGCCCCGACAGCGCGGCGGGGATGTCGAGAAAGAGCGGGAAAGAGCCGAACACCCAGCGCACCCCCTCTGAAAAGACGAGGATCAGCGCAAAGGTCGCCAGCACCTGGTCGAGATGGTCGGCGGCATAAAGCCGCCGGATCACCGTCACCTCGATCAGCGCGCCCGCGGCGGCGGCGGCGACAAGCGCCGCGACGAGGCCCAAGAGGAAAGAGCCCGTCACCCCCGCCACAGCAGCGGCGGCGAAGGCCCCCACCATGTAGAGCGAGCCGTGCGCGAGGTTGATGAGCCCCATGACGCCGAAGATGAGCGTGAGCCCCGCGGCCATCAGGAACAGCATCACGCCAAGCTGCACCCCGTTGAGGATCTGCTCGATGACGAGGATGAGAGACATGTCCTGCCCGTTATTGTCCCGGCCCGCCGCGATGTGCGCGACGGGCCGGGAGAGTGGCTTACATCTTGCACTCGGCCGCGTAGGCGTCGGAGTGGTCCTCAAGTGCTGTACCGATCACCTCATTGGTGAACACGTCGCCTTCCTTGATGACCTTGCGCGCATAGATGGTCTGGATCGGGTGATGGTTCGGCCCGAACCGGAACTTACCCCGCACCGAGTCGAAATCGGCCGCCCGGAGCGCCTCGCGGAACGCATCGGCGTCCGACGGGTCGGCCTTTTCCAGCGCCGAGATCAGCAGGTTGGCGGTGTCGAAGCCCTGGCTGGCATAGAGCGACGGCAGGCGGTCATACTTGGCCTCGAAGCTCTCGACAAAGGCGGCGTTGGCGGCGTTGTCCAGATCCTTGGACCATTGCGAGGTATTCACCACACCAAGCGCGGCGGGCCCCACGGCCTGAAGTATCCCCTGGTCAAAGCTGAAGGCCGGGCCCACGACCGGCAGGCCGACGCCCGAATCCGCATATTGCTTGAGGAAAGAAATCCCCATCCCGCCGGGCAGGAAGAAGAACACGCTGTCGGCGCCGCTGGCGCGGATCTGCGCGATCTCGGCGGCATAGTCGGTCTGGCCCAATTGGGTGTAGATCTCGCCCGCGACGTTGCCCTCGTAGAACCGCTTGTAGCCGGTGAGCGCATCCTGACCCGCCGGATAATTGGGCGCGAGGATGAAGCTGTTTTCATACCCGGCGCTGTTGGCATAGGCCCCGGCGGCCTCGTGCAGGTTGTCGTTTTGCCAGGCGACGTTGAAATAGTTTTCGTGACAACCCTTGCCCGCCAGCGCCGACGGCCCGGCATTGGGCGAAAGGTAGACCTTGCCCTGCGCCACCGCGCTTGGGATTACCGCCATCGCGAGGTTGGACCAGATGATGCCGGTGAGCACGTCCACCTTTTCCGACTGGATCATCTTGTCGGAAAGCTGCACGGCGATGTCCGGCTTGCGCTGGTCATCCTCGATCACGACCTCGATATCGTCGCGTCCAGATTGTTCGATGGCGAGCATGAAGCCGTCGCGCACGTCGATGCCGAGGCCCGCGCCGCCGCCCGAGAGCGTGGTGATCATGCCCACCTTTACATCGGCCGAGGCCACCCCGGCCCCGAGCGCCAGAGCGGCGGCTGTTGCCAACAGTTTCTTCATTCTTCCGGTCTCCCTGTTTCTTGGTCCCCGGCCATTTGGGTCGCCCGTCCCCGGCCGAAAGGCAAGTGAAATCGCCCCGTCCGGCCACCCTGGCTGCGGCATTACGTCATGCCATTTATCAGCGACGAACCACCGTTGTCACCTGCCTTGCACGGGACTGCGTCGCCGTCTGGGCCAGTAAAATGAGGCGAAAAACAAGGATGGTGCATCTCTTGGCACGGGGGTCATGACAATGCACCGTGGCCCTATTTGGGCACCTCGAACCCCCCTTTTGGTCAGATAATTTTACCAGAACCCTTGTTTTTGTAAAACCGCACGATACGATGGCGACGCTGCGGGGGGCCATGTGCACCGAATCGCCTGTGCGTGTATGCGCGCATGTGCCATCCACACGGGAGTTGCTTATGCAAATTGGGAGGAAACCATGACAGACAAGGCGAAGTTTGACCGCCGTTCGTTCCTGCGCCGCGCCGCGGTGGGGGCACCGGTGGCAGCGGCGAGTACGCTCGCGGCCCCGGCGGTATTGGCGCAGGCGCCAATCGTGCTGAAGATGCAGACATCCTGGGGTGCCGGGAACATCTGGCAGGAGTTCGCACAGGACTATGCCGACCGGGTGGAGGAAATGTCCGGCGGACGCCTCAAGATCGACGTGCTGCCCGCGGGCGCCGTCGTGGCCGCGTTCCAGGTGCTCGATGCCGTGAACGACGGTGTTCTCGACGCCGCGCATTCGGTGCCGGTCTACTGGTACGGCAAGAGCAAGGCGGCCTCGCTCTTCGGAACCGGCCCCGTTTTCGGCGGCTCTGCCACCACGATGCTGAGCTGGTTCTACGAAGGCGGCGGCAAGGCGCTCTATGACGAGCTGACCCAGGACATCCTCGGGATGGACGTGGACGGCTACATGGGCTTCCCGATGTTCGCGCAGCCCTTCGGCTGGTTCAAGGAAGAGGTGAACACCGCCGCGGACCTCGAAGGCTTCAAGTATCGCACCGTGGGCCTCGCGGCGGACCTGCTGCAATCCATGGGCATGTCTGTGGCACAGCTTCCCGGCGGCGAGATCGTGCCCGCGATGGAGCGTGGCGTCATCGACGCGTTCGAGTTCAACAACCCGTCCTCGGACAAGGATTTCGGCGCGCATGACGTGGCGAAGAACTACTACCTGTCGTCCTATCACCAGGCGTCGGAAAGCTTCGAGTTCCTGTTCTCCCGCTTCACCATGGAAGAGCTGGACCCGGATCTCCGTGCGATCCTGAAGTACGGCGTCGAGGCCGTGTCGACCGCGAACACCGCCAAGGCGATGCGTCGTTACTCGGCAGACCTCAAGTGGCTTCAGGAAGAGGCCGATGTCACCGTGCACCGCACCTCGGAAGACATCCTGGCGGCACAGCTCGAGGCCTGGGACAAGCTGATCCCCGAACTCGAGGCCGATCCGTTCATGAAGAAATGCCTCGACAGCCAGCGCGCCTGGGTCGAGCAGGTCACCTTCTATGAACTGATGAACGCGCCCGACCTGGCGCTTGCCTACGATCACTACTTCCCAGGCAAGCTCAAGCTCTGAGCGGAGGCAAAGACCTTATTGAAACCGGCCCCGGTGTGCACAGCACCGGGGCCACTTTTCCAGCATAACGGGGGGTTCGCGTGATCGGCTTCATACGCTTCGCCGACAATCTGTCGGCCTGGTTCGGCAAGGCATTCGCCTGGCTCATTGTCCTGATGTCGGTCGGCACCGGCTACGAGGTGGTGGTGCGCTATGTCTTCAACAACCCGACAGCCTGGGCGCTTGACGTGTCCTTCATCATGTACGGCACGCTGTTCATGATGGGCGGGGCCTATACGCTATCGCGCGGCGGGCACGTGCGGGGCGATTTCCTCTATCGCCTGTGGCAGCCGCGCAACCAGGCCAAGATCGACCTGGTGCTCTATATCCTGTTCTTCTTTCCGGGCGTCACCGCGCTGATCTTCTCGGGCTGGAAATACGCTTCGAAATCGTGGTCGTATGGCGAAGTGTCGGTCAACAGCCCCGCGGGCGTGCCGATCTACCAGTTCAAGACGGTGATCGTCGCCGCCGGAATTCTGCTCTTCATCCAAGGCATGGCGCAGGTCTGCCGCTGCATCCTCGCGATGCGCACCAATGAGTGGCTGGCCGCCGAAGAAGACGTCTTCGAGACCGAGGACCTGTTGATGCAAAAGGCCGCCGAGGCCGAAAAGGACGCACATCCATGACCGATCCGCAAATCGCCCTGATGATGCTGGGGCTGTTCATTGTCTTCGTGTTTCTGGGCTTTCCGATCGCCTTCACCCTCATGGCGATGGGCATCGGCTTTGGCTATTACGCCTATTTCGAAGAGCGCCGCATGTGGCGCGAGTTCAACCGTCTGGACGAGACGGTGGCGAGCACTTGGGACCAGTGGTCCCTTTGGGTCGAGGGGTTCTTCAACAACCGAATATTCGACCTGTTCGTGAACCAGACATTCACGGTGATGTCGAACGAGGTTCTGACCGCCGTGCCGCTATTCCTGTTCATGGGCTATATCGTCGAGCGCGCCAATATCGTGGACCGCCTGTTTTCCACGCTCAACGTCGCGGCCAAGAACATGCCCGGTTCAATGGGCGTTGCCGCGCTCATCACCTGTGCGCTCTTTGCCACCGCCACGGGGATTGTGGGCGCGGTTGTGACGCTGATGGGCCTGCTGGCGCTGCCCGCGATGCTCAAGGCGCGCTACGACCCGTCATTCGCCTCTGGCATCATTTGCGCGGGCGGCACGCTGGGCATTCTCATTCCGCCCTCGATCATGCTGATCGTCTATGCGGCGGCTTCGAACGTGTCGATCGTGCGGCTTTACGCGGCGGCGCTGTTTCCGGGGCTGGTTCTGGTCGGACTCTACCTAGTCTACGTGATCGGGCGCGCGATAATCCAGCCCTCGGCCGCCCCGAAGCCGAGCAAGGACGAGGTGCCGGACATCCCGATGGTCAAGCTCATCCTGATGATCGTGACCTCCTTCGTCCCGCTGGCGTTTCTCATCATGGCGGTGCTCGGTTCGATCCTTTTCGGCCTCGCGACCCCGACAGAGGCAGCCTCGATCGGCGCGCTGGGCGGCATCTTCCTCGCCTTTGTCTACCGGGCGATGACGTGGCAGCGGATGCGCGAGAGCGTCTATCTCACGGTCCGCACCACGGCGATGGTGTGCTGGCTGTTTGTCGGTTCCTATACCTTCTCGGCGGTGTTCTCCTACCTGGGCGGCGAGCATGTGATCTCCGAATTCGTGCAGGGGCTTGACCTCAGCCCGCTGGCCTTCCTGTTGCTGGCACAGCTCATCATCTTCCTGCTGGGCTGGCCGCTGGAATGGTCCGAGATCATCATCATCTTCGTGCCGATCTTCCTGCCGCTGTTGCAGTTCTTCGATGTCGATCCGCTGTTCTTCGGCATCCTCGTGGCGCTCAACCTGCAAACCAGCTTTCTGACACCGCCAATGGCCATGTCCGCCTATTACCTCAAGGGGATCGCACCACCGGAGATCCGCCTGACGCAGATTTTCGCGGGGGTCATGCCGTTCCTGCTCTGCGTTTTCATCTCGATGGCGCTGATGTACATCTATCCGCAGATCGTCTTCTACCTGCCGGAGCTGATGTATGGCGGATAAGGTCGATCTGCTGAGCCTCGACGCCTGCGCGCTGCGCGGGCGTCTGGCAAGCGGGGCGGTGCGCGCGCTGGAGCTGGCCGAGGCCTGCATCGCACGCATCGAAGCGCGCGAGCCCGAGGTGCAGGCCTGGGCGTGGTTCGATCCCGATTTCGTCCGCCACCAGGCCAGGGCGCTGGATGCACACCGGCAGGCGGGGCGGCCCATCGGGCCGTTGCACGGGCTGCCGGTGGCCTTGAAGGACATCATCGACACGGCAAAAATCCCCACCGAGAACGGCTGTGCGCTGGATCAGGGCCGCGTGCCGATCAAGGATGCCGCCATCGTCGAACGGCTGAAGGCGGCGGGCGCGATCATCATGGGCAAGACGGTCACGACCGAGCTGGCCTATATGCAGGCGGGCAAGACCCGTAATCCCCACAATCCCGCGCACTCGCCCGGCGGCTCGTCCTCGGGCTCTGCCGCGGCGGTGGCCGACGGGATGGTGCCGCTCGCCGTGGGCACGCAAACCGGCGGATCGGTGATCCGGCCCGCGTCGTATTGCGGCGTCACCGGGTTCAAGCCGAGCTTTGGGGCGATCCCGCGCACCGGCGTGCTGATGCAGTCACCGACGCTCGACACCGTTGGGGTGTTTGCCCGCACGCCCGCCGATGCAGCGTTGCTGTCGCAGGTGCTGATGGGGCACGACACGGGCGATGCGGCGACCGTGGTCGCGCCGGTGCCCGACATGCATGGCATCGCCACCTCGAAACCGCCGGTGAAGCCGGTCTTTGCCTTCGTCAAGCCGCCCGGCTGGGACGAGGCCGATCCGCAGGTGCACGCCGCCTTTGCCGAACTGGCCGACGCGCTGGGAGAGCAGGTGTTCGAGGCCCCGCTGCCCAATGCCTTCGGCGAGGCGGCAGCGATCCGCGAGCGGATCAATTTCGCGGAAATGGCACGCTATTACTATCGCTACAGCAAGGAGATGGAGGCCCTCGGCCCCCGCACGCAGGAGGCGCTGACCAAGGGTAACGCGATCCTCGCGCGCGATTACCTCGCCGCGCTTGACTGGCCCGATGTGCTTTATGCCGGGCTGGACGAAATCTTCGAGCGGTGCGACGCGATCCTCTGCCCCGCCGCCACCGGGCCCGCGCCAGAGGGGCTCGATTTCACCGGAAGCGCGATCTTCAACGGGGTCTGGACGCTGACCGGCGTGCCCGCCGTGACGGTGCCCGCCTTCACCGCCGAGAACGGGCTGCCGATGGGGGTGCAGATGGTCGCCGCGCGCGGCAATGACGGGCGGCTCTTGCGCAGTGCGAACTGGTTTCATAACTGGCTGACAGAGGCCGGGGAATGACGAAAGGATGACGACATGAACAGGCTTCTGGCGCTCTTCGCCTTCGTGGTGCTGGCCGCGTTTCTCTATATCCTCGCCAGCGAGATCGGCGAGACCGACCTGTGGATCGTGACGGTCCTTGCCGCCGGGCTCGCGGCCTATGATTTCGTGACCTCCAGCAAGAACAATAGCTAGGCCATGCCCAAACCGGTGATCTGGATTCCACGCCGCCTGTCGGATGCGACGCTGGAGCGCGCGCGGCGCGACTACGAGGTGATCGTGAACGAGGCCGACACGCCGGGCACGGCCGAGGACATCGTCGCGATGAGTGCAAAGGTGGACGGGATAATCCCCTGCCACTCTGAGCATTTCACCGCGGACGTGGTGGCAAAACTCGACCCCCGGCTGAAGATCGTGGCCAATCATTCGGTGGGCGTCGATCATTGCGACCTCGACGCGCTGAAATCACGCGGCATCGTGGTGACGAACACGCCCGACGTCCTGTCGGACGCCACCGCCGAGATCGCCATGCTGCTGATGCTGGGCGCAGCGCGGCACGCGGTGCGCGGGGACCGGTTGGTGCGGCAGGGGCAGTGGGATAGCTGGTCGCCCTCCTTCATGGTGGGCAAGCAGGTGACCGGCGCGCGGCTGGGCATCGTGGGGATGGGCCGCGTGGGCCGGGCATTCGCCGAAAAGGCGCGCGGTTTCGGCATGGAGATCCATTACCACAACCGCTCGCGGCTCGCCCCCGAGGTCGAGCAGGGCGCGGTCTTTCACGAGGATGTCGACAGCCTGCTGGAAGTGGCGGATTTCCTGTCGCTGCATTGCCCGGCGACGCCCGATACGGTCGATCTGCTGAACAGAGACCGCATCGCCAAGCTGCCCCAAGGCGCGGTCGTGGTGAACACCGCGCGCGGTGCGCTTGTGGATGAGGACGCGCTTTTGGCAGGGATAGAGTCGGGTCAGATCGCCGCCGCCGGTCTCGATTGCTTCAAGGTGGAGCCGGGTGGCAACCCCGCTTTTGCCGCGCACGAAAACATCTTCATGCTGCCCCATATCGGCAGCGCCACCCGCGCCACGCGCGACGCGATGGGCTTTCGCGCGCTCGACAACCTAGATGCGTTCTTTGCCGGGGATACGCCGGGGGATCGGCTGGTCTAGACCCTATTCCGCCGCAATGGGCGTGGTGTCCGCCGTGCGGAACATCGCGCGCGACGCGCGCGCGAGCCGCAGGATGGCGGGCGGGTCGACCATCTCGGGCGTGGCCATGAGCCGCGCCAGCCGCCGCCCCGAGAGCATCGAAAGCGGCACGGCGAGCCCGAGGCTCACCGCAATGGGCAGAAGCCACAGCGACACCAGCCCCGCCGCGATCCCCAGCGCCAGAAGCAGACCGCTCACCGTTTCCAGCGCGTGGAACTTGAGCACCGTCGCCGCGCCGTAATCGCCGCCCTTGCGCGCCTGCGGCGACCACATCGGGCGGATGCCCGCGACCGTGCGCAGCACCGCCACCACCTGTTGCACCATCATGATCGGCGCAAACAGGATCGACAGCACGATCTCGGCCACCAGCGACGCCGCGAAGCGCCCCGCGCCGCCGAACCGCGCCACCGGCACCTCGCCCAGCAGGACCGCGAGCGCCCCCATCGCCTTGGGCGCGAGCAGCATCGCGTACATGAAGAGCAGGATCATCCCCGACTGCACGCCGCTCATCTCTGGCCAGATCGGGTAGAGGGGATTGTCCGCCGAGAAATAGCTGATGACGCTGTCCGGACCGTTGCCCAGAAGCGCCCAGATCACCAGCAGGATGAACCACGCGGGCGACAGCAGGTAGCTCATCGCACCGTGCAGCAGGTGAAACCGCGACACGACATGAAGGCCCCTGGTGCCCAGCAACGCCAAGTGCTGAAGGTTGCCGTGGCACCAGCGTCGGTCGCGCAGCGAATAGTCGATCAGGGTCGCGGGCGGCTCTTCGTAGCTGCCGCCGATCCCCGGCAGGAAGCGCACCGCCCAGCCGGCGCGGCGCAAGAGCGCGGCCTCGACGAAATCGTGGCTCAGGATCAGCGCACCCCTACGCCGCATCAGCGTGGGCATTCGCGGCAGCCCGGCACAATCGGCAAAGGCGCGCGTGCGCAGGATCGCGTTGTGACCCCAGTAATTGCTCTCCGCCCCGGTCCAACCCGCGAGCCCGGCAGACAGGAGCGAGCCGTAGACCGCCGCCGCGAATTGCTGCATCCGACCAAACACCGTCTCCGAGCCGATCACCAGCGGCGCCGTCTGAATGAGCCCCGCGCCCGGATCGGCGGCCATCTCGTCGGCGAGCGCGACGATCGCTTCGGCGCTCATCAGGCTATCGGCGTCGAGCACCAGCATCGCGTCATGCGCCCCGCCCCATGTTTCGAGCCAATCCCGCAGGTTGCCCACCTTGCGCCCGGAATTGTCGAGCCGACGGCGATACCAGACCCGCAGACCGGGCGGCAGCGCCCGGCGCAACGTGGCTAAGGCGCGCCGTTCGGCGAGCGCGATGGCGGCGTCCTGCGTGTCGCTGAGGATGTAGAGATCAAACCGGTGCGCCGTGCCCGCGTCGCGCAGCGCCATCATCATCGCGCAGGCATTGCCGAACACGTCGGCGGTTTCCTCGTTGTAGACCGGCACCACGAGCGCCACGTCGAGCGGCGGGACAGCCCCGCGCACGCCGCAGCGCCGCCGCAGCAGGTGGCAACCCAGCCCCAGCGTCGCCGTGCCCACCGACAGCGCAACCCAGAAGAACGTGGCCGTCACCAGCGCCAGCAGCAGCCATTCCAGCCACCACATGCCGCCATCCGACAGCCAGTCGGCAAATGCCCATGCGAGCCCGCCCGTGGTCGTGACCGCGGGAACGAAAGTCGCCGCACGCCGCCACCAGACACCGCGCGCCGGCGGCCATGCAGGCACGCGGGGATCGCGGTGCGCGCGCCGCAGATCCTGCACCGGGTGCGGTAGCGGCGCGGGGGGCGGCATCACGTCACCGCCTGGAAAGGGGGTTACGCCGTCCATTTGTAGAGCCATACCTCTGTCACCGCGCGTCCCTCGTGAAAAAGCTGCGCGCGCATTTCCGCCACGTCCACCTCGCCGGGATCGAAGGAAAACGCGAGCCGCGGCCCGCCGGTTTCGGGGTTGCGCTGAACAAGGCCGTCCGAGGTCTCGAGCCGGTTGGAATTCACGTAGATCACCAACTCGTCTAGGTCCTCGGGCACCGCCGGGTGTGGGGCGAAATCCACGGTCACCACCTGCCGCAGATCGTGTGGAAACCCGCGCCCGATCCGCGTCTCCAGCACCGGTGCCACGGGCTTTTGCCCGGAGATTTCTCCGGTCCAGGACATGCGATAGCTGAAGGCGTGCTCGCTGCCTGCCGCCAGCGGAACGCGCGGGCGCCAATAGGCCACGATATTGTCGAATATCTCCTTGTCGGTCGGTATCTCCACCAGCGTCACGGCGCCGCGTCCCCAGTCCTCTCCAGGCGTGATCCAGACGCTGGGGCGACGGTGATACTGTGCCTCCAGATCGTGGAAATCTGAATAGCGCCGGGCGCGCTGTGCAAGGCCAAAGCCCCGCGGACCGTCATCAACAAAGCTCGATACCTGGAGCGTGCGGGGATTGCCCAACGGCCGCCACAGCATCTCGCCATTGCCGTTATGGATCGTGAGCCCGTTGCTGTCATGCACCGCCGAACGGAAATCGTTGAACCGGTCGCGGTTCTTGGCGTCGAAATAGAACATCGAGGTCAGCGGCGCGATCCCAACATTTTCAAGATCGCTCCGCGGCCAGAGCGTGCAGCGCACATCGACATCCGCCGAGGGGCCGTAGGGTTCGAGCGTGAAATGATACATCCCGGTGACGGAGGGGCTTTCCATCAGCGCGTGAATGCGATGGAGCCGCGCGCCGGGGGCAGGTTTCTCGATCCAGAACCGGGTAAAATCCGGAAATTCCTCGCCCTCTGGCGCGGCTGTGTTCACGGTCAGCCCACGCGCCGACAGCCCATAGACCATGTCGCGGGGGATCACCCGGAAATAACTCGCCCCCTGAAACACAGCATATTCCTGGAAAAAGCCCGGTCTCGCGATCTCGGCCCGGAGCCGGACGCCAGAATAGCCCAGCCGGTCATCGACGGGTAGATCGTCCGGCACGATCTCGTGCTTCTCGTAAAGCGACATGTCGAAGGGCACGCGACGCGCGACGCCGTCCTCGACCATGTTCACCTCGACCGAGTGCGGGAAGTAGAGCCCCGGCGGGAAGAGATCGAATTCGAGCGTCGTGTCGGTCCCGGCCCAGAAGGCACGCGACGTGTCGTAACGGATCGCGCGATACTGATCATAGGTCAGATCGCGCCATGCCTGCGGCACCAGCGGGCGCTTGGCATAGGGGCGTGATGCCACTTCGCGCGCCAGGTCGTGCAGCATTGCCTCGGAAAAGGGCGCGCCCTCGTCCGCCCGCGCCAATCCCGGCCAAACGGCCAGCGCGCCAAGACCCTGCAAGACCTCGCGCCGGATCATCGCGCAGCCCTCCACGGTTGCGCCTTGAACCAAGACACCGCGTAGGCCACCACGACGAGCGCGGCGAAGCCGATGATATTCGCCAGTGTCATGTTCCAGGTGTTGCGCCCGATCTGGTCCATCACGAAACCCGACAGCCGCGCAAGGAACATCGAGAAGACGAACACGGCGAGCGACTGCTGCCCCACCTTCAGGATCATCGCGAGCAGGCCGCCCCAGGTTTGTGCCGCGATTCCCCGGCCAACGGTCCTGAGCCGCGCACCGCCATCACCCGCCGCCGCCCAGCACAGATAGGCGAGGGACAGGAAATGCACGTAGCGCAGGATGCCGAAATCAGACTTGTTGAGCAGGCCGCTATTGGCGATGCGCCAATCGCGCGCCCAGTCAAAGCCGAACTCGCGCATCCCGATATGCGACAGCGGCACGTTGGCGAGCACGATCACCAGCGCGAGCGCGATCAGCGCCGTGTTCACCGGCGGTTTCGGTATCCAGCCGCGCATCAGGGCAAACCCGGTAAAGAACACCAGTTGCCAGCCGAACGGGTTGAAGAACCACTTGCGATCCGACCACGGCTCTGCCGGAAAGCCGAGATGCAGGTCGATCAGGCCCAGCGAGTCGAGCACCGACCGCTGTGCAAACAGCCAGATCACCGCCATCACGGCGAAAACCGCCCAGACGCTCACCCGGCTCAGCGCCACCATCAGCGGCATCATCACCAGGATGACCATGTACATCGGCAGGATGTCGAAATAGTTGGGCACATAGGTGAGCGTGAACAGCCCCACCAGTTGCGGCCCCGGATCGGCAAAGAACTTCCACAGGTTCAGCGAGCCGATATAGACCTTGTCGAATTCGCCGAAATGGTCGATCGCCGCCATCAGCGTGGCAACGGCAAAAAACAGCCCGAGATGCGCCCAGTAGACCTGCCAGACGCGGTAACCCACCCGCGCCGACCCCAGCCGCCAGCCCGCCCGGTCGAAGGTGCGGCCGAAGGCGATGGCCGAGGCCATGCCCGAGCAGAACACGAAGATCTCGGTGGCATCGGAAAACCCCCAGCGCGCCGGGATCCAGCTCGTAACGAAATTACGTGGCGTATGGGCAGCGAGGATGATGAACATCGCCAGCCCGCGAAAGAAATCCAGCCGGATGTCGCGCGTGCCCGTCGCGGGCGCGACGGTGGCCGACTCGCGGGCGGGCGCCCGTGGCATGGCTGGATCGGCAACACTCGTCATGGCGGTGTCGTGTCCTTGCTGATCGTGTCTCGCGCTCACTCGGCCGGCAGGCGCCCGGCCTCGCCCCACTCGCCGCGCGTCTCGGCGATGAGATCGAGCCGGGTGCTGGCATAGCGGTCGTGCCTGCCGGCGCGCCGCGCGCTGCGCTCGCCCAGCATCGTTTCGGCGTCGTCAAGGAATCCGGCGCGAATCCCGGCATCGATGCTCAGCCGTTCAAAGATGTCGCGTTGCGCATGGCTGCCGCCGGCAAGCTGCATGGAATGGCGCGCCTGTTTCAGGTTGAGGAAGGCTGTCTTGTAGTCACCCTCGCCGAAAGCCTCAAGCCCGGACGCCGCCGACAGGCCGGGATTGGCCATGCGCCTCATCATCTCGCTCTCGCCGCCGCGCTTGGCATCGGCATGAAGCCGAGTCATCATCCGCCGGATCGCGCTCTTGCGCCCGCCGCCAATGAGCGCCAGCAGGTAGTGCAGATCGGCAAAGATAAGGCAGGCGTCCTCGGTGCGCGCCTCGCAGATATCGGCCATCTCTTCCCAGCGGTCGCCCACGTCGTGCCCCTCCAGCTCGAGCCGCATCAGCATCGCCGTGCCGTTCGAGATGTCGCGGAAATCGTCTGTGCGGTCCTTGCGTACCTCGGTGTCGTAGAGGTGAAATACCGCCTCTATCTCGTTCTGGTCGAGATGCATCAGCGCCTTGTGCCACCAGACATGGTAACGAAAATTGTTGCAATGCGCCCAGGCGTGTTCGCGCCCCTCCAGCCAGTTGAGCCCGGCGCGCGCGTTGCAGGTCATGTCGAAGACATGCGCCACCGCGTGCAGGCCCCAGGCATCGTCGGGCGACACGCTCAGCCCCATGCGCCCCGCCGTTTCGGCGCGGCCATACTCGCCGGTTTCCTCCAGCGAAAAGGCGTGACAGCCGAACAGGTAGCCGCGGGCCGGGTTCTGCACGTCATAGGCGGGCAGGACCGCCTCGATCGAGGCGCGCATCCCATCCTTGTCGCCGAGGATGAAGCGGATCGCGTGGCTGATCTTCATCGCCAACGCATCCTCGGGCCAGCGCGTCAGGATCGCCTCCATCTCTCGCACCGAGTCCGAGGGTCGCCCGCCGAGCCAGGCACCCAGCGCGCGCACATAGCCCGTCTCGCGCGGCAGCGGCGCGCCCTGTCGGGCACAAAGCACCGCGGTCTCGTGCGCGGCGCGGGCGGTTTCATCCATCTCGCGCCGCCCCAGCATGAGACAGAACAGCCCCTTGACCGCGTGCGCCATGGCAAAGCCGGGCTCGGCCTCCAGAACCTTGCCCAGATGATCGGGCGTCGCGGCGGCGTGGGCAAGGAATGCCAGCACCATCCTGTCCCAGGCCTGAACGGCCTCGGGGGACGAGAGTGAGATGTCATACCCGAATTGATCGTTACGCATGGCCCGGTTTCCTTTCGGCGATACTTATCGGTTTCAGCTAGCCCGCTAAATGTGACACCGGCAACACGGTCGCGAGGGTCCTCACCAATACGTTATTTTCCGGGTTCGGAATGTGACGTGTTGTGCAGCGCCGCTCAACCCCCAGGCGCATGGCGATGCGCGAGAACCCGCTTGCGGCGAAGAAATGGCACAGAATCTGGCCTCACTCGGCCACAGCCGCCCGCGCCACATCCTCGAACACCGCGTCAAGCTCGTCCGCCAGTGCGCGCAGCGCCGCGCCCCCCTCCTCGGCATAGGCCGCAAAGACATGGCTCGGCGTCTTGTAGCTGAGCGTCGCGGTGCCGTCTGCATCGTCGGTAACGTAGAGCCGGATCGGCGCCTCGATGCCGGCCGCGACGCTCGCATCAAGCATCCGGCGGGCGTAATCGTTTCGGTAAAGCCCGAAGACGCGGTTACCGGGGATGGTGTGGCCCTGCATCCGCGCCCCGTCCGAGGCGCTGGCCTGCGTGACGATGGCGATGGGGGCCTCGCTGACCGCGTCGCGCACCGCTTGTACCAGATCGGCGAAGGATTTGTCCGTGTCGTGGACGATCCAGCCGTCGCGCGGCCCGAGCGCCTGCGCGGGCGCGGCAAGGAGCAGGAAAATGGCGAGAAGTTTCAGAATTCCATGCATGAATAGCCCTCCGGTTTGATACCCGGAGGGCTACGCCTTGCCTCGAGTCGCGGCAAATCACGTGGCCGCGAGCCAAGGTTACAGATCGTCCCGGAGCCGTGACAGAACCGCCTCGGTATCGGCCCCTGTCGCGGGTGGCGCGCTGCGATAGTTGACCGGTGTGCGCGAGAATTTGAGCGGATTGCCCAGCAGCCGCACCTCGCCCGTCGCGGTCTGCGGCGCGGGCAGGGTGATGGTCATCTCCCGCGCCTGCGCCTGGTCGGATTCGAGCGCCTGGTCGATGGTATTGACCGGGCCTACCGGCACCTTGCGCGCCTCCAGCCCGTCGATGACGTCGCGTGTGGTGCGGCGCTCCAGCACCGCGGCGATCATCGGCACCAGCGTGTCGCGATGCGCGAGCCGCTCGCTATTGGTGGCAAAGCGCGGATCACTGGCCCAATCGGGCTGGCCAAGGTAATCGCAGAACCGCGCATACTGGCTGTCATTGCCCACGGCGACGATCACGTATCCGTCGGACGTGGCAAACACCTGGTAGGGCACGATATTGGGGTGCGCGTTGCCCGCGCGGACAGGCGCGGTGCCGGAGGTCAGGTAATTGAGCCCCTGGTTGACCAGCCAGGACATGGTCGCATCCACCAATGCCAGGTCGATATGCTGCCCCTCTCCGGTGGCGTCGCGGTGACGCAGCGCCGCCAGAATACCTGTCGCGGCATAGAGGCCGCAGACCACATCGGCCACGCCCACGCCCACCTTCATCGGCTCGCGCCCCGCCTCGCCAGTGATCGACATGATGCCGCCAAACCCTTGCGCCATCAGGTCATAGCCGGGCTTGTCGCGGTTCGGCCCGGTCTGGCCGAAGCCGGAAATGGAGCAGTAGACAAGACCCGGATACGCGGCGCAGAGCGTCTCGTGATCGAGGCCGTATTTACGCAGGCCCCCGGGCTTGAAATTCTCGATTACCACGTCGGCACGGCCTGCCAGATCGCGCAGGCATTTCTGGACCTCTGGATCGGTCAGGTCCACCGCCACCGATTTCTTGTTGCGGTTGACGGACATGAAATAGGCCGACAGGTCGGTGGGATTGCCCTCCGCGTCCAGCGCGAAAGGCGGCCCCCATTGTCGCGTATCGTCACCGGCGAGGCTCTCGATCTTGATGATTTCGGCGCCGAGGTCACCCAAGAGCTGCGTGCAGGTGGGACCGGCCAGAATCCGGCTCAGGTCGAGAATGACGAGACCATCCAGCGGGCCGGGCATGGGCACCTCCTCAGAAACGGTTGTCATAAGAGCCACGGTCGATCTCGGCAGCGATGACGGTGAAGCGGTCGGCGCCCTGCGCTTCGATCAGCGCTGCACGCAACTCGGCCCGGCTCGTCACCCGCACGCCATTGCCGCCGAACGCGCGACCGATAGCTGCGAAATCATGATGGCCGAAATCCACCGCGAGATTGGTCATCTGCCGCTCGCGCTGCTTCTTTTCGATCAGCGCGAGGCTCGCATCGACGAACACGACGAAGATCAACGGCAGGCCCAGTTCCGCCACGGTCGAAAGCTCCCCGGCCACCATCAGGAACCCGGCATCGCCGGAAAAGCTAACCACCGTCGCCTCGGGCGTGGCGAGCTTGGCACCCATCGCCAGCGGCACGGCACAGCCCATCGTACACAGCGCGGTGGATTGCAGCACGGAGCGGGGGTGATGCGCCACCCACATCTGCGACAAGAGGATGCGGTGCGCGCCACTGTCCACGGTGGCGATGGTGTCTTCTGGCAGCACGCGGCGTGCTTCGTCGATCACCGCCGCCGCGCCCCATCTGTCCGCCACCGGGAACGCCTGCGCCAGCGCATCGCGCGCCGCCACCACCTCGCCGCCGGGCCAGGTGGCGCGGGGTGTGACGCCCTCGGCGATGGCGGCCAATGAGGGCGCGCAGGGCCCCACGACATTCATCGTCGCCTGATGCATGTACTGATGATTTGGTTCGGCGGTGATGTCGATCACGTTGACCGCCGCCGGGTCCCATATCTCGCGCCAGCCGGGGCGCATCTCGATCGGGTCGTAACCCACGCAAAGGATCAGGTCGGCCTGCTGCACGAACGGCACGAGGATACCATCGGCCAGCGGCGACAACCCCGCGCCGCCCAAGCTGAGCGGATGCGTCTCGGGGATGATGCCCTTGGCCTTGTAGGTGGTGATGACCGGGATCGACAGGCGCTCGGCCACCTCGCGCACGGTCCTGGCCGCGCCCTCGTTGACGGCATCGAGCCCCACGACCATCACCGGTCGCTCCGCCGCGGCAAGCCAGCCGCGCGCGCGTGCCAGCGTGGCGGCGTCGGGCACCATCGGCGCGGCGTCGGGGCGGCGGCGCAGGCGCGGCAGGCTCACCCGCTCGTCGGCCACGGAAATCGGCACGTCGATATGCACCGGGCCGGGGCGGCCTTCGGTGGCGATGCCCACCGCCTTGTCGGCGATGATGTCGGCGCCTTGCGCGGTCAGTCGGAACGTGGCCTTGGTGATCGGGGCCAGCACCGCCTCGTGATCGAGGATCTGATGGGAATAGGTCAGCGCCTCGTCGGCATCGACACAGCCGGAAATCACGATCAGCGGCACCCGGTCCTGATGCGCGTTGGCGATGGCGTTGACCCCGTTGAGCACCCCCGGCCCCAGCGTCGCGATCAGGATGCCGGGCGCGCCGGTGCGGTGCCACGCCCCCTCGGCCATGAAGGCGGCGGCGTTCTCGTGCCGCGCCAGCGTCACCTCGATCCCCGCGCGTGCCAGCGCGTCCATCACGGTCAGCACCTCGCCGCCGGGCATGCCGAAGGCATGTCGGCAGCCGGCTTCGTAAAGACGCCGGGCGAGGTGGTCGGCGGCGCGTATGCTGGCGTCGGTCATCGGGGGCTCCTTCTCGATATCCGCACGATTTGTGGCCGAGCCGCCCCGGGACCGCAAGCCGGATTGCGACGAAAGCGGTGGCGGCGCGGCCGGACGCGCCCCATATCCGGGTTGAGGGATGCGACGAAAGCGCCTAATCAGACCCGAACCTCCTGTTTTCACGGCGTGACCCCGCGCGGGCGAAAGGGCATTGAATGACGAACCACATCTACCAGGCCGATCTGCCCGACGGGCTCGATCTCGGCCCCGTCGTCGCGATAGATTGCGAGACGATGGGCCTCAACCCGCACCGCGACCGGCTCTGCCTCGTGCAGATCTCGGGCGGCGATGGCGACGCGCATCTGGTGCAGGTGGCCAAGGGGCAGACACGCGCGCCCAACCTCGAGCGGCTGCTGACCGATCCTGACGTGCTCAAGCTCTTCCATTTCGGGCGGTTCGACATCGCGGCGATGTATCACGCCTTTGGCGCGCTCGCCGCCCCGGTCTATTGCACCAAGATCGCATCGAAGCTGGTGCGCACCTATACCGACCGGCACGGGCTGAAATACCTGCTTCAGGAATTGCTGAACGTGGATATCTCCAAGCAACAGCAAAGCTCGGACTGGGGGGCGGAGACACTCAGCGAGGCACAGCACGCCTATGCCGCCTCGGATGTGCTTTACCTGCACCGGCTGCGCGAGACGCTCGACGCGATGCTCGCCCGCGAGGGGCGCAGCGATCTGGCCCAGGCCTGTTTCGATTTCCTGCCCGTGCGCGCGCGGCTCGACCTCGCCGGATGGCCCGAGACCGACATTTTCGCCCACTGACCCGATGGCCCGCGCTGACAACACCTATTCGCGCATCGTGGCGGGGATGAAAATTCTCCTGCCGCTCGTGGCGCTCGGGCTGTTGTCCACCCTGTTTCTCATTTCCAACACGATTGATCCGTCCGGCCCCGTGCCGACCGCCCCCATCGACCTCGAACAGCGCGCGCAGAGCCTCGGAGTGACGCGCCCCAGCTTTGCCGGGATTTCCGGGCGGGGAGACGAGATCAAGATGCGCGCCGATGTCGCCTGGCCCGACCCCGACGACATGCGGCGTCTCATAGCCGAGCGCATCACCGGCGAGATTGGCCTGATTGGCGGGACCGTGCTGAACCTGAGCGCGGCCAACGCCCGGCTCGACCAGACGAAGATGACAGCAATGCTCGAAGGCGCGGTCCATATCACCAGCACGACCGGCTACGAGATCGACACGGACCGGCTCGACACCCGCCTCGACGCGCTCTACGCCAAAAGCCCCGGGCCGGTTACCGCGACCGGGCCGCTGGGAGACCTGGACGCCGGGCACATGATCCTGCGCGAGGCCCCCGGAAGCGGCGATGCCGAATTGGTTTTCAGCGGGGGCGTCAAGCTGGTATACCGCCCGAATATCGAGAAGGAACAGGACCAGTGACGATGTTTGCACGCCTTGCCGCCGCCGTGGCCCTTTCGTGCCTGCCGGTACTGGCGGGAGCGCAAGGCACGCCCGTGGCGTTCGGCCAGGTTCAGAGCGACCGTTCTCTGCCGATCGAGGTGACCTCGGACAATCTCAACGTCAACCAGGCCGACAACACCGCGCTCTTTACCGGCAGCGTGGTCATCTCGCAGGGGGCCATGCGGCTGTCGGCCCCGAGGGTGCGGGTCAACTATCTCGCCGACCAAAGCGGTATCGAGTCGCTTGAGGCGACCGGCGGCGTCACCCTTGTCAGCGGCGAGGACGCCGCCGAAGCCGCGCGCGCCGATTACAACATCACCACCGGCATGATCGAACTGCGCGGTGACGTGCTGCTCGTGCAGGGTGATAACGCGATCACCGGCGAGACCGTCTTTGTCGATACCGCCGCGGGCACCGCCCGCGTGAGCGGGCGGGTCAAGACCGTGCTGCAACCGGGTGGCGATCAATGAGCGCGGCGAACCTCAGCCTCGCGCACAGCAACGACGCGACCGGCCTGCGGGTCGAGAACCTGCGCAAGAGCTACAGCAAGAAGCTGGTGATCCGCGACGTCTCGCTCTCGCTCGATCAGGGCGAGGTGGTGGCGCTGCTCGGTCCCAACGGCTCTGGCAAGACCACGACATTCTACGCCATCGCGGGCCTCATCCATCCCGAGGGCGGGCATATCTTTATCGATGGCCGCGACGTGACGGCACTGCCGATGTATCGCCGCGCCAAGCTCGGGATCGGCTACCTTCCGCAGGAAATGTCGATCTTCCGCGGCCTCTCGGCCGAGGACAACATCATGGCCATCCTCGAGATCACCGAGCCGTCACGCGCACACCGCCGCGAGCGGCTCGAACAGCTCTTGTCGGAGTTCTCCATCGAACACCTGCGCCGCGCTCCCGCGCTCGCATTGTCGGGCGGCGAGCGACGCCGGGTCGAGATCGCACGCTGTCTCGCCGCCAATCCGCGCTACCTGCTGCTCGACGAGCCGTTTGCCGGGGTCGATCCGATCTCGGTCGGCGATATCCGCCACCTCGTGGCCGACCTGAAGAAGCGCGGCATCGGCGTGCTGATCACCGATCACAACGTGCGCGAAACGCTAGAGATCGTGGACCGCGCCTATATCCTGCACGATGGCAAGGTTCTGATGTCCGGCAGCCCCCGCGACGTCGTCGATAACGAAAACGTGCGCCGGGTCTATCTCGGCGACACATTTCGCATCTCGTGATCGCCTGCGCAAATCGGATTGACAAAGGCCCGGCAAGGGGCGTCAATTGTATCATGACATGTGGTGATCGCACGCCGGATTCCCGATCATCCCCACGCGGTGGGGCGGGCTTTGGCCAAGATCAGGACATGTCCCCTATCTGCATCGAGAACCGGGCCTGACCACGCGCGCACACCCTGTGCCGCGCCAGTCCGTGGAATAAAAGGAGGCAAGATGCGCTATCAAATCAGTGGAAAGCAGATCGACATCGGCGAAGCCCTTCAGACTCACGTCAAGGACGAGCTTGGCACGGTGGTGTCGAAATACGCCGAACGCCCGACCGACGCGCAAGTGACATTTTCCAAGAATGCGAGCGAGTTCGCCTGCGAGGCCGTCGTGCATCTTTCCACCGGGCTGACCGCACAGGCCAAGGCCAAGGCGCACGAGATTTACGCCGCCTTCGATGCCTGCAACGAAAAGATGGAAAAGCAGCTCCGCCGCTACAAGCGCCGCCTGAAAGACCATCACAAGGACCGTTCGGAACCGGTTGAACTCACCGGCGTGTCCTCGTATATCCTCTCATCGGATGTGGGCGGGGCCAACAACGAACCCGACAGCCTGCAACCGATCATCGTGGCCGAGATGGAGACACAGATCCCCTCTCTCTCGGTCGGTGAGGCGGTGATGCAGATGGAGCTTGCCGGCGCGCCGGTGCTGGTGTTCCGAAAGGAAGGCAAGGAGACGGTCAATGTCGTATATCGCCGGGATGACGGCAATATCGGCTGGATTGACCCCTGATCGAGGATGACCGGCAAGCCGGTCGATACGTCATAAAATATGGATTTAACCATGCTCCTCAAACCCGAGGCCGTCCGTGCATTGTCCGGCGTCACCAGCAAGAAGCGCCTGATGAACGAGTTGGGCGCATTGGCAGAGGCGGCCTATGACGTGCCGCATTCCGATGCCATCGACGCCCTGCTGGAGCGCGAGAGCCTTGGCCCCACGGGCGTTGGCAACGGCGTTGCCCTGCCGCATGCGCGGCTCGACGGGCTCGAGCACGTGGTCGGCGCGCTCGCCGTACTCGACAAGCCGATCCCGTTCGACGCGGTGGATCGCCAGCCCGTGGACCTCGTCTTCGCACTCTTCGCGCCGACCGATTCGGGGGTCGAGCACCTCAAGGCGCTGGCACTGGTCTCGCGCACACTGCGCGACACCGCGTTCTGCGCCAAATTGCGCGCCAACCACGACAGCGCGACGCTCTACACCATCGTGTCAGAGGCTCAGGCGGCGCAGGCCGCCTGAGCCCTACGACGCCCAATCGGCGAAGCCAAAGGTCACGTAGTCGCGCTGATAGACAGCGCGCGTCAGGCGCTCGATCTCGTCATCGTAGATATCGCCGAGCACAAATGGCCCGGTCGGCACCACCGAACCCGGCGCTTGCGGTGCCGCGACCCCCGCCTGCCGCGCCACCGCCACGAGCCCCGCCGCCATCTCTTCCTCGCGAAGGATCGCGTCGGGTGGGCCGAATTGCGCCATCCCCTCGATCACCGCCGCCTGCGTCGCCCAATGGGCATCCACCCGGATCGCGGTCTGCCCGGCGAGGTTGGCCTTGAGAAACCCGAGAAACCCGGCGAATGCCGCGCGATGCGCCGCCCGGTCATAGCCCGGATCGGGCCAATCGGCGGGGATCGGCAGCTTGTAGGCCTTGCGCAGGGTGCGCCGGATGCTGTTGAAACAGCCCGGCCCCGGCACGAGAATACGCTCGCAGAACGCGGCATGTGCCCGCGCCACCGGGTGGCGCAGCACGGTGAACCGCCGGTGCCCCGGCTTGCCCCGCATCCACCGCCGCAGCGCGCCCTGGTTGAGCCGGGTGGGCAGCGTGTCCTCGGGCACCCCGTCAAGCGCGGCCAGCCACGCGCGCACTTCCGCCTCTGGCCCTCCGCGCACCGGCATGTAGACAAGCGGCGCATGCGCGGCGGTGACGAAACCCGGCACCGCCGCACCCCTGCGCGGCTCGAAATTCGGCGTGCGCGACAGGTCGAACCGGTCGAACTGCGCCAGCGCCCGCGCCATCTCGTCGTAATTCTCGACCTTTCGTTCCAGCGGCTCGGGATTCTGCGGCTTGAGCGAGGCGTCGAGCGCCTCGAGCCGCGCCTCGCAGCCGAGATAGCGCGCCAGCCCGTTCATCACCTCGACGGATTGCAGATCGTCGTAGCCGATGTAGAACGCCGTCTGTCCGCTGGTCTGAAGCCGGTTGAGCAGCACGAGCTGAAACGCCTGGTGCCGCGCGAGATGGCCCTCGAATTCCTCGGCGTCAAAACGCACGGTGCTGTCGCGCCGCCGCTTGACGTTGGTAAGCTTCCACTGTCCCGTTGCCTGCGCGATCTTCCACGACACGTAGCTGTCCACCGGGTTGCGTGTCAGCACGATCTTGGCGCAGCGCGGATCGTCCAGCATCGGGTCGAGCACCCGCGCATCGTGATCGTGAAAGAAGCGGAACCCGCCGATACCCTGTGACTGCCCCTTGATCGCCCCGATCAGGCGTGCTGGCTCCTCGTCGCGCATGGCCTGCGTTATCCCCAGCAGCTCGGTCCGGTTCGGATAACCGATGAAATGCGGGTTGAACGCCTCGCCGTGACACTCGATCCCGTCGAACGCATTGAGATTGCTCTCCAGGAAATTGGAGCCGGTGCGCATCTCCGCGAAGATCACGAAATAATCGAAACCCGCCGTCATCGCCCACTACCGCACAAGGTAGGGCCTGCCCCGGTTTCCCGGAGGCTCGTGAACCCCCGTATCGGCCCGGAAATCGCCCATCAGATAGGGATGCATCCCCTGGTTCTTGAGGTTTTGCAGGAATTGCCCGAAACCGCTCAGATCGGCCATGCGCGGCACCTCGGCCAATCCGCGCGGATTGCTGTGACCGATCTCGTCAAGGATGCTCTGCAACGGCTCCATCGGCGATTCGACGAATTCCGCCATCGTCCATATCCGCACCCGCGCCCGCGCCCATTGCGAGCGCAGCACCTTGAGATGCTCTGCCTCGACATGCTGGAGCCGCGCCGCCTCGCTGCGCAGGTCGGCGAAATTGGCGTTGGACTGAAACAGCGGCACCGCCCACGCACCCGAGATCACCGAAATCTGCGCGTTCGGGTCCTTGGCGATATCCCACTCGATATCCTCGACCTCGTCGCCCGGGCCCATCTGAAAACATTGCCGCTCGCCACGCGTATTCCAGATCAGGCTGGTGAGAAAGGCGCGCTTGTTATAGTCGCGCAGCGCCGCGCTGTCCGACAGCGCCCCGGCCATCACCGTCTGACCATCGGCAAACTCGGCGCGCGCGGGGGCGAACAGGTGGCCATGAACCCGCATTCCCGTCACCCGCGCCAGCCACGGCTCGAAATTCTCGAACAACTCGGCGAACCCCTCGAACACCGAATACGGTACGCAGGTCGTGCGGTTCTCGCGCCCCTCGACCGGGAACCGGCTCTGCATCAGCAGGCCCGGCCGCCCGCGCACGCGCCGCTCCACCGCCTTGGCGAAAATACGGTCGATCTTGCCCGGGTTCGGCTCGGTCCGCTTCATCGCGCTGGCCTGATCGGTCAGGAACGCCTCGTAGAGCCGGTTGGCATAGGGCCATATCTTGCGCGCCACGAAACAGTCCGACCGGCGCAAGAGCTGGAGGTGGTCGTCGTAAAAGATATGCGGCTTGCCCTGGTAGTCGAATTTCGACAGCGTCAGCGACCGGCTCTCGATCTGGCGGGAATACTGCCGCGCCAGGGTCTGGAAATAGCTCTCATCGGGGATCCACACCTTCGAGAAGTAGCGGTCGTAGACCGGGCGCTCCGGGTCCTGAAGCACCGCCGAAAGCGTCTGCCGCGTGAGGCACCACCACTGGCTGCCCATGTGCGGCACGATGCCGTTGGGGATGCGCCGCCGGAACCCCACGGCGCGTTGCAGCGCCACGTATTTGTCGAAGAAATACCGGTTCTTGCGCCAGGAAAACGGGAACCGCAGGGTAAATCGCTCCTCGTCCAGCCCGCCGATTGTCCAGGGCACGTCCGCCGTCGTCGCGCTCTCGATGAAATCGGTATGCGGGCGCGCGGCGAGATAGTCGATCAGCTCCTGCACCGGGCGTAGCGGCAGGCAGGACCCGGACGCGAGGTAGACATGCCGCACGTCGGGAAACGCGCGCAGCATGACCTCCGAGGCATCCTGCGTGGCCGCCACCAGCCCCCACATGCCCCATTCGCAGCGATGGCGTTTGGCAAAGCGCAGGTCCGGCAGGTCCGACAGCGCCTCGACAAAATCGGCGTGGGCCTTGCGCGGCACCGATTTGTCGACGTGGATCACCAGCGGACAGCCCGACGCCGCCCAATGGCGCGCAACCTGCTCGGCCCGGCCAAAGGCGGTATGAACCAGCATGACGATGCCGAGGCTCATGTCGCTGCCATTCCCTGTCCCCTGGCCCTGCCTCATGCCCAGTTGCCCTTGGACATCAGCCCAAGGATCTCCAACTGCCGCCAGTTTATATACTTTTCCGACCACTTGCACCAAAGTTCGGGGTTGTCGCGCACATGCGCGGCATAGGCCTTGTACTCGACGCTGCCCGCGTAGTGCTGACCCCGGCTCAGCTCTTCCTCGGCCTTGGTGGCAAAGGTGTCGAGAAACTTGGCGTGCAACAGGATGCCGCTCGCCTTCTCGCCGCCCCACTCGTCATAGGTGAGGTTGAGCCCGCGCGGCAGCAGCATGTGGGTAGAGCTGTCATAGGCATAACGCCGGTCCCAGCGCACCAGCGGCGTCTTGTTGAGCGCCGGCGCCTTCTTGGGCCGGTCGGCGAAAAACACCCGCGCACGCGGCCCGCCCTGTATCCACAGGTTGCCATAGAGGCGGTTCTTCTCGACCATGTAGTTACCAGAATCGAACCAGGCGGCGATCTCTATCGGGTCCTGCCCGGCGCGGTAGGGCACCGCGTCGATGCGCCCCTTGGGATACATGTCCAGCAGCATCGCGCCAAAGGACTTGACCGCGCTGGAATCGAGCCAGTCGGTCAGCGCCCGGATGGGTCGCGTGTCGCAGAATGGGTAGACGAGGAATTCGTCGGGATCGACCACCAGCGTCCAGTGCCCGTGGCCATAACGCGCCTGAAGCCAGTTGAGCCAATCGACGCCAAAGCGTGACCGCTTGTAGCTCGCCTTCGTGGTCCAAAGCGACACGTCGGGCTGCCGCGCGAGATACTCGGTTCCCCCGTCGCTGCTGTCATTGTCCACGATCAGGAAATGCGCGATCCCCAGGTCGCGGTAGTACTTTAGAAAATAGGGCAGCCGCACATATTCGTCGCGCAGCGTCGAGAACAGCAGCACTTGGCCGGGGCGGATCTGTCCGGTGCGATCGGATACCGGGCGCAGCGAGAAATGCTTGCGGAACGCACGTATCTTGGCCCGTTTGCGCCTGAGCCGCATCCGGTATGATTGCCAAACCCCCAAAGCGATCCCCCAAAAATCCCTGTCGTCACCACACTACCCGAGACCGGTTAATACAACCCCGCATTGGAACAGATTGCCACTATTCAGAGAATTGTTGCGGTATCGGCAACAGTTTGAACGGCATCCTATTTTGGCGAGCGTTTCGCGAGAATACGCTGCAACGTGCGCCTGTGCATGTTGAGCCGCCGCGCCGTTTCGCTCACGTTGCGGTCGCACAGCTCATAGACCCTCTGGATATGCTCCCACCGCACGCGGTCGGCGCTCATCGGGTTCTCGGGCGGCGGCGGCAGGTCGACATCGCTGGCCAGGAGCGCGTTGGTGATATCGGTCGCGTCGGCAGGCTTGGACAGGTAATCCGTTGCCCCGATCTTGACCGCGGCGACGGCGGTGGCAATGGCCCCGTAACCCGTCAGCACCACGATCCGCGCATCCGGCCTGCGCTCGCGGATCGTCTCGACCACGTCGAGCCCGTTGCCGTCCCCGAGCCGCAGGTCACAAACCGCGTAGGCGGGCGGGCGCGCCAGCGCGCTTGCGCGGCCCGCGGCGACCGAGTCGGCAATCTCCACCTCGAATCCGCGCTTTTCCATCGCCTTGGCAAGCCGCCGCAGGAACGGCTCGTCGTCATCGACCAGCAGAAGCGTCCTGTCCTCGCCGATATCGAGTTGTTCTGCGGTCATTGCCGACCTCCCTTGCGCGCATCCGTGCAAGGGGTTGTAGCCCGTGGACTATTCGGCGTCAAAACAAACGCGTCAAGAGGCCGCGTCGGCGAAACAGGCGATCCGGTCGGCCATCTGCTCGGGCGTCACGTCGCGGCGAAAGAACTCGACAAAGCCGTGCCCGGGCAGGCTCAGATAGCTCATCGTCGAGTGATCCACGAGGTAGAACTCCTCCGCGCCGTCCTCGGGTTCCTGCGCCTGGTAATAGGTGCGATAGGCCTTGGACGCGGCGCGCACCTGTTCCTCGCTGCCGGTGAGGCCCAGCATCCGGGGATGCAGGTAATCGGTGAACTCCGCCATCACCTCGGGCGTGTCACGCTTTGGGTCGATCGAGATGAACACCGGCTTGACCATGTGACCGCGTTCTTCGAGCAGGTCCACGGCGGCGGCGTTGCGCGCGGCATCCAGCGGGCAGATATCGGGGCAGAAGGTATAGCCGAAATAAATCAGCGTCGGCTTGTCGATCACGTCCTTGTCGGTCACCGTCTCGCCGGTCTCGCTCACAAGCTCGAACGGCCCGCCGATCTGCGCGGCCCCGCCCGCCACGTTCGACGCCCGGCACTGGGCAAAGCGATCCTCGGAATCGGCCTCGCCAAAGCCTGCGACATACATGGCCCCAAGACCCGCGACGGCGATGGCGGCGGCGGCGGCGGCAATCGTGCGGATCATCGGTCTCTCTTGCCTCGGTCAGGTTCCGGTGCAACCCTCTACCTTCGATCCTTGGTTCACACAATGGGACGTGTCCGCGCAGATGTCCGATATCTCCCCCGACAGCTTCCCGTCCGGCCACGGGCGCAACTGGATCCGCCTCAAGACGCTCACGCTCTTGCGCTGGTGGGCGATCGCCGGGCAGGCCAGCGCGCTCGTCGTCGCCGAACATTTCTTCCACCTCGACCTGGAAATGGGGCTGTGCTTTCTCGTGATCGGCGTGTCCGTCGCCTCCAACCTCGTCGCCACCTTCGTCTTCGCCGAGACCAAGCGCCTCGCCGAACAGGATGCACTCCTCGTGGTGCTGTTCGACATGCTGCAACTTGGCGTGCTGCTCTATCTCACCGGCGGCATGAACAACCCGTTCTCGATCCTGATCGTCGGTCCGGTCACCGTCTCCGCCTCGGCGCTGTCCGGTCGCTCCACCGTGTTCGTGGGCGTGATGGCCATCGTCATCGTGACGCTGCTGATGCAGTTCCACCTGCCGCTGCGCACGGTGCAGGACGAGGTGCTGCGCGTGCCCGACATCTTCCGCTTCGGCAACTGGGTGGCGATCGTGATTGCGGTGGTGTTTCTCGGGGTCTATTCGCGCCGCGTCGTGCAGGAGATGCGCACCATGTCCGACGCGCTCCAAGCCACGCAGATGGCGCTCGCGCGCGAGCAGAAGCTCACCGACCTGGGCGGCGTGGTGGCGGCGGCGGCGCACGAACTGGGCACGCCGCTCGCCACCATAAAGCTCACCAGCACCGAATTGGCCGATGATCTCGACGACCGCCCCGACCTGCGCGAGGACGCCCTGCTGATCCGCGACCAGGCGAATCGTTGCCGCGATATCCTTCGCTCGATGGGCCGTGCCGGCAAGGACGACCTGCACCTGCGCCGCGCGCCCCTCACCGCCCTGGTCGAAGAAGCCGCCGAGCCGCATGTCGATCGCGGCAAACGCATCCGCTTCCGCCACGGCGCCAATGGCGACGACCCGACGACGCAGCCCACGGTGCTGCGCCGCCCCGAGATCATCCACGGCCTGCGCAACCTGATCCAGAACGCCGTCGATTTCGCGCGCGAGACGGTCATCGTAGAGACCCGCTGGAGCGACCGCCGCATCACGCTGCGGATCATGGATGACGGGCGCGGCTTTCCCCCGGACATGATCGGGCGCCTGGGCGAGCCGTTCATGCGCCGCCGCGGCGCCGCGCCCGATCCGCACAGGCCGGGCTACGAGGGCATGGGACTTGGCCTCTTCATCGCCAAGACCCTGCTGGAACGCTCGGGCGCCGATCTGACCTTTACCAACGGCACCGACCCGCCCGGCGCCCTCATCGAGGTAAGCTGGCCACTCGCCGCAATTGCCGTCACTGACGAGACCGGGGCCGCCGGTCTGGGCGAGAACCGCCCGTTCTCCGGCTGACTGCCCGGATCGACGTTAAGCCCGTCTTAACCAGTTTGCGCAACGCTGGACGCGATGACAGCGGAGCGGATGGATGGCGGCGATGGCGATGACGGAAATGGTGATTCTGGCGGCGGCGGCGCTCGCGCTCTCGGTCGCGGCGCTGTGGATCGCGGGGGCGCTCCTTCCCGCGCCAGGTCGCGCGCCCGCCGCACCGCCCGATCCCTCCGCGGCCACCTCCACCTTTCTGCTGCGCGACGGCGCGCTCATCGACACCGACGCGGATGAGGGCGCGCTCCCGCCCACTCAGGACGACACCGGCGATGACTGGGCGCGGCTCACCCGCTGGCTGGCACCGCGCTTCGCGCTGCCCGGCCAGCCGCCCGGGGGAACGCGCCGCTACACCGCGCAAGACCCCGAAACCGACCCCGCCACGCTGGAGGTCGAGACCGGCGGCCCCCGCACCCGTCTCACCCTGCGCGACCCGCGCGCCGCCTGCCCGGCGACGCGCCACGCGCTTCTTGCACACCTCCAGGAAACCTCGCGCCAGGGCGCGGCGCTCTCGCGGATGCCGATGCCGGTCTGGCTGCGCGACAAAGAGGGGCGTGTGACCTGGGAAAATGCCGCGGCGGCGGCCCTGCCGCCCGACGACCGGGCGCAGCTTCTGTCAGTCACGGAATCTGCGCGCGTCGCGCTCGACAGCCCCCCGCGCTGGTTCGATCTCGCCAGCCACGACGACGCCGGCGGCACTCTGGTCTTTGCCACCGACGTCACCCCCCTCGTCCGCGCCGAGAAGGCGCGGCGCGACTTCGTCCAGACGCTGGGGCGCAGCTTCGCCGACCTGCCCACCGGCCTCGCCGTCTTCGACCGCGCGCACAGACTCGCCATGTTCAACCCGGCGCTCGCCGATCTCACCGGGCTCGACCCCGTGTTCCTCAGCGGGCAGCCGGAAATCTTCTCTTTCTTCGACATGCTGCGCGACCGGCATGTGATGCCCGAGCCGCGCAACTATTCAAGCTGGCGCGGCCAGATCCACGCGATGATCGACGCCGCCCATGACGGCCAGTACCGAGAGGTCTGGAGCCTTGCGACCGGGCGCACCTACCGCGTCACCGGGCGGCCGCATCCCGACGGCGCGGTGGCCTTCCTGATCGAGGACATCTCCGACGAAATCTCCGCCACCCGCCACCAGCGCGCCGAACGCGACGTGCTGCTCGCGGCGCTCGACCGCGTGGACGACGCCATCGCCGTGCTGTCCCGCGACGGCGGGCTGGTGTTCTGCAACCGCCGATTCGCCACGCTCGTGCGGCTCGACCCGGGCGCACGAGAGGCCGGGATGCCGCTCGACACCGTGATCGACACCTGCCGCGCGCGGTTTCCCGACGACACGATCTGGCAGGGTGTGGCCGCCCGCCTCGCCGCCGACAGCCAGCCGCAAGCGATGACCGGGCAGCTTGCGCTCGACACCGGTCCCGCGCTGGCCCTGAGCCTGGTCCCGCTCGGCCCCGGCCAGGTGATGCTCACGCTGCGCCGCGCACCGCCGGAACACCCCCGGGCCGCGCTCTCCGCCTGACCGCCGCCCGCCGCATCGCGCTTGCAGGCGCGCGCGGGCCACGTGTAGTCTTGGCCCATGCCGCAAGAGACCCGCCGCCTTCGCCTCACCAGCCCCGACGCCACCTGCGGGCTGGCGCGGCACCTCGCCCCGCGGCTCGGGGCGGGCGACGTGTTGCTGCTCTCGGGCCCCGTCGGCGCGGGCAAGACCCATTTCGCCCGCTGCCTGATCCGCGCCCTCACCACGCCGACCGAAGAGGTGCCATCCCCCACCTACACGCTGGTGCAGACCTATCCCGGCCCCGCCACCGATATCTGGCACGCCGATCTCTACCGGCTCACCGACCCCGCCGAGATTGTCGAACTCGGTCTCGCCGAGGCTTTTGATGCGGCCATCACGCTCGTCGAATGGCCCGACCGCCTCGCCGACATGACCCCGGAGACGGCGCTGCATCTCGATTTCGCCCACGGCACCGCGCCAGAGACGCGCCACCTCACCCTGCGCTGGTCCGATCCGCGCTGGACACCCCGGCTCGAGGACGCAAAGGCGCACGCCGATGCCTGACGACCGCACCGCCCGGATCGACGCCTTTCTCGCCGCCAATGGCTGGGGCAGCGCCGCGCGCCACGCGCTCGCGGGCGACGCCTCCAACCGGCGCTACCTGCGGCTGGCGCAGCCCGACGGCGCACGCGCGGTGCTGATGGACGCCCCGCCCGAACGCGGCGAGGACGTGCGCCCCTTCACGGCGATCGCGCGCCACCTCGGCAGCCTCGGCCTCTCGGCCCCCGCGAACCTTGCCCAGGACACGCAGGCGGGCCTGCTTCTACTCGAGGATCTCGGCGACGCGCTCTTCGCCCGGGTGCTGGAGGATACCCCGGCGCTGGAGCCCGAACTTTACCGCGCCGCCACCGACCTGCTGGTGGATCTGCATCGCCATGCGCCGCCCCCGGGCCTCGCCCCTTATGATCCGCCGCTGATGGCCGATCTCGCCGCGCTCGCGCTCGACTGGTATCATCACGGTGCCACCGGCGACGGGAATGCCGCGCTGCGCGCCCGGCTTTGCGCCATGTTAGAGACACATCTGGCCGCACTGCCGGAGGCCGACAGCGTCCTGATCCAGCGCGACTACCACGCCGAGAACCTGCTCTGGCTACCCGACCGCGCCGGCGTGGCGCGCGTCGGCCTGCTCGATTTCCAGGACGCGATGCGCGGTCACCGCGCCTACGATCTCGTCTCGCTGCTGCAAGACGCGCGCCGCGATGTCTCGCCCGCCACTGCCGACGCGATGCTCGCCCATTACATCGCCGCCACCGGCGCGGATGCAGAGGGCTTCACCACCGCGTTCCACTGGCTCGGTGCGCAGCGCAACCTGCGCATTCTCGGCGTCTTCGCCCGGCTCAGCCTGCGCGACGGCAAGCCGCATTACGTGGCGCTCATCCCCCGCGTCTGGGCGCATCTGCAAACCGACCTGCGCCACCCCGCGCTCGCCCCCCTCGCCGCGCTGGTGCAAGAGGTGCTGCCGCCGCCCACCCCCGCGCATCTTGCGCGCCTCACGTCAGGCCACGCGGCATGAGCTTTCCGGTGATGATCTTCGCCGCAGGCTTCGGCACGCGCATGGGCACGCTCACGCAGGACCGCCCCAAGCCGCTGGTCGAGGTGGCGGGCCGCCCGCTCATCGATCACGCGCTCGACCTCGTGGCCGATCATGTGCCGCCCCGCACGGTGGTCAACCTCCACTACCGCGCCGCACAACTGGCCGCGCATCTCGACGGGCGCGACATCCTGCTCTCGCACGAAACACCCGATATCCTCGACACCGGCGGCGGTCTGCGCGCGGCGCTGCCGCTGCTGGGCACGGGCCCGGTGCTGACGATGAATTCCGACGCGATCTGGCGCGGACCGAACCCGCTGTCGCATCTCGCAACCCGCTGGGACGGCGCGCGCATGGGCGCGCTGCTGCTGTGCCTGCCGCCCGACCGCGCCCTTGGCCATGCCGGGCCGGGCGATTTCACGCGGGCTCCCGATGGCCGCCTCTCCCGCGGTCCGGGCCTGGTCTATTCCGGCGTGCAGGTGATCGACCCCGCCTGCCTCGCCGATATCCCCGAGCGCGCCTTCTCGCTCAACCGTGTGTGGGACGCGCTCGCCGCCGAGGGCCGCCTTTTCGGCGCAATCTACCCGGGGCACTGGTGCGATGTCGGCCACCCCGGGGGCATCGCCCTGGCCGAAGACATGTTGAAATCCGGCCATGTTCGAGACTGATCCCGCCCCCCGCATCTTCGGCCTCGAGCCGGGCGTGGATTTTCCCCGCGCGCTCATCGACGGCCTGCGCGCACGGCTCGGCGATGCGCCCCCCGAGGCGCTGGCGCGGGTACAGATCATCGTCAACACCCGCCGCATGGCCCGCCGCCTGCGCGACATCCTCGACGACGGGCCGCCGGGCCTTCTGCCACGTCTGAGCCTCGTCACCGATCTCGGCGAAAGCTGGCAGGCGGGCCGCCTGCCGCCCCCCGCCCCGCGCCTGCGGCGGCAGCTGGAACTGGCGCAGCTCGTCTCGGCGCTGCTCGACCGCGCGCCCGATATCGCGCCGCGCAGTGCCGTCTTCGGCCTCGCCGACAGCCTCGCCAAACTCATCGACGAGATGCACGGCGAGGGTGTCGCGCCCGAAACCATCGCCGCCCTCGACATCGCGGATCAGTCCGGGCACTGGGCACGGATCAAGACCTTTCTCGGCATCCTCCGACCCTTTTTCGACAGCGGCGCCGACGCACCCGACGCAGAGGCGCGCCAGCGCCGCGTGGTCGAGGCGCTCATCGCGGCCTGGGCCGAAACGCCCCCCGACCACCCCGTGATCGTCGCCGGGTCGACCGGCTCGCGCGGGGCGACGCATATGCTGATGCAGGCGGTGGCGCGGCTGCCGCAGGGGGCGGTGGTGCTGCCCGGCTTCGATTTCGACGCGCCCGCCCATGTCTGGGGCGCGCTGACTGATCCGATGGTGTCCGAGGACCACCCGCAATTCCGCTTTGCCCGCCTCGTGCACGGGGCCGGGATCGCGCCCGACGCGGTTCGCCCCTGGCATGACACCCCGCCGCCCTGCCCCGCGCGCAACCGGCTCGTGTCGCTGGCGCTGCGGCCCGCGCCGGTCACCGATCAATGGCTGCGCGACGGCCCGGCGCTCGCGGACATCCCCGGGGCGATGCAGCACGTCACCCTGCTCGAGGCGCCCGACACGCGGCGCGAGGCGCTGGCCATCGCCATGCGCCTGCGCGCCGCCGCCGAGGAGGGCATCACCGCCGCCCTCATCACCCCCGACCGCACGCTCAGCCGGCAGGTCACCGCCGCGCTCGACCGCTGGCGCATCCTGCCCGATGACAGCGCCGGGCAGCCGCTGCACCTCTCGCCTCCGGGGCGGTTCCTGCGCCATGTCGCCGATCTCTTCGCCGACCGCACCGGGGCCGACGCGCTGCTCGCGCTGCTCAAGCACCCGCTGACGCACACCGGCGCCGGGCGCGGCACCCACCTGCGGCTCACCGGCCTGCTGGAGCATCACCTCCGCCGCCACGGCCCGCCCTATCCCGAGACGGGCGGCCTGCGCGACTGGGCCGCCGCCCGGCAACGCGAAGAGCCCGCCATCGCCCAATGGATCGACTGGGTCTGCACCTGCCTGATCGGTCGCGACCGGCCCGGTCCCGATCCGCTCGGCCTGCTCGTGACCGCCCACCGCGCGCTGGCAGAGCGGATTGCCCGCGGGGCCGAGGCCCCCGAAGGCGCCGGCACGCTGTGGGACAAGGCCGCCGGCGAAGAGGCCCGCGCCGCGATGGACGAGCTGGCCGCAGAGGCCGCCTCTGGCGGCGCCATGACGCCGCTCGACTATGGCCGCCTCGTCCACGACGCGCTTGCCGCGCGCGAGGCGCGCGACCCGGTCGAGCCACATCCCCGCATCCGCATCTGGGGCACGCTCGAGGCGCGGGTGCAAGGCGCCGACCTGCTCATTCTCGGCGGGCTCAACGAGGGCGGCTGGCCCGATCCGCCCCCGCCCGACCCGTGGCTCAACCGGGCACTGCGGGTTCAGGCAGGGCTGTTGCTGCCAGAGCGGCGCATCGGGCTTCAGGCGCATGATTTCCAGCAGGCAATCGCGGCGCGCGAGGTCTGGCTCACCCGCTCGGTGCGCTCGTCGGATGCACAGACGGTGGTCTCTCGCTGGCTCAACCGGGTGCAGAACCTGCTCGGCGGCCTGCCCGATCAGGGCGGCCCCGAAACGCTCGACGCGATGCGCGCGCGCGGGCGGGACTGGCTGCACCGCGCCGCCCTGCTCGAGGCACCGGACGAGGTGCCGCGTGCCTCGCGCCCCGCGCCCTGCCCACCGCCCGATCTGCGCCCCGACCGGCTTAGGATCACAGAGATCGAGACGCTGATCCGCGACCCCTACGCCATCTATGCCCGCCACATTCTGCGGCTGCGCCCGCTCGATCCGCTGATGAAGGTGCCCGACGCGCTCCTGCGCGGCACCGTGCACCACACCATTCTGGAACGTTTCATCGCCGAGACGCGCGACCACCCCGAGCGGCTTACCGCGGCCGCCTTGATGGAGATGACAGAGACTGTTCTGGCCCAAACCGTGCCCTGGGCCGAAGCACGCGCACTCTGGCTCGCGCGGATGGAGCGGGTCGCCCAATGGTTCGTGGCCCAGGAAGCCGCCCGCCGCGCCGCGGCCACCCCCGCCGCGCTCGAACGCCCCGCGACGCTGCGGCTCGCCGATCCGCCCTTCACCCTCACCGGCAAGGCCGACCGTATCGACATCGACCCGCAGGGCCGCGCGCTGCTCTACGATTACAAGACCGGCACTCCGCCGGGCAAAAAGGAACAGGCGCATTTCAACAAGCAGCTCCTGCTCGAGGCGGCGATGGTCGAGCGCGGTGATTTCGACGATCTCGGCCCGATGCCGGTGCGGCGCGCCGCCTATATCGGCATGGGCGCCAAGCCCGGCGAGATCGACGCCCCGCTAGAAGAGATGCCGCCGGCGCGCATCCTGTCAGAGCTTGCCGCGCTGATCGCCGCCTACGGCGATTCCGCGACCGGCTATGTCGCCCGCCGCGCCCCGCGCACCACCGAGGCGCGCGGCGATTACGATCAGCTCGCCCGCCACGGCGAATGGGACATCACCGATCCGCCGCAGCGCATGAAGGTCGGCCAATGACGACGCTCCACCCCGCCTCCCTCGCGCAGATCATCGCCGCGCGGCCCGACCGCTCCACCTGGCTTTCGGCCAATGCCGGGTCGGGCAAGACCCGGGTGCTTACCAACCGGGTGGCGCGGCTCCTGCTCGACGGCGTCAACCCGCAGCACATCCTGTGCCTGACCTATACCAAGGCCGCTGCCAGCGAGATGCAGATCCGCCTGTTCGACACGCTCGGCACATGGGCGATGATGCCCGATGGCGCCCTCGCGACCGCGCTCGGCGATCTCGGTCACGACGGCGAAACCGGCCCCGACATGCTGCGCCGCGCGCGCCGCCTCTTCGCGCAGGCGATCGAGACGCCGGGCGGCCTGCGCATCCAGACCATCCACGCCTTCTGCGCCGCGCTCCTGCGCCGGTTCCCGTTGGAGTCGGGCGTGACCCCGGATTTCGCAGAGATCGACGACCAGACCGCACGCCTGCTGCGCGCCGAGATCGTTGAGGAGATCGCCGCCGGTCCCGAGGCCCCGGTGCTCGCCGCGCTCGCGCGCCACCACGCCGACGAGAGCCTCGATGCGCTGGCAAGGGACATCCTCGCCCGGCAGGCCGATTTCACCACCGCGCCCGACGATGCCGCGCTCTGCGCGCTGCTTGATCAACCCGGCGATCTGAGCCGCGACAGCATCGCCGCCCGGGTCTTTCTCGGCTCCGAGGGCGCGCTGCTCGACCAGCTCCTGCCGGTGCTGCGCGCGAGTTCTTCCAACGACGTCAAGGCCGCCGAGAAACTCGCCACGCTCACCGCGCTCGATTTCGGCGCGCTGCCGGTGCTCGAAAGCGTGTTTCTGCTGCAATCGGGCGAGAACGCGTTTTCACCGAAACTCCCCGGCATCACCCGCCAGCCTTTCCCTACGAACCCCATTCGCAAGGCACAGCCCGAGCTCATGGCAGAACTCGACGCATGGATGACGCGGGTGTCCGAAGCCCGCGAGGCCCGCCTCGCGCTCCTCACCGTCGAACGCACCCGCGCGCTCCACGATTTCGCGCAGGTCTTCATTCGGCTCTATTCCCGCACGAAACAGCGCCGTGGCCTGCTGGATTTCGACGACCTGATACTGCGCGCCCGCGACCTGCTCACCGATCCCTCGGTCGCCGCATGGGTGCTCTACCGGCTCGATGGCGGGATCGACCATATCCTCGTGGACGAGGCACAGGACACCAGCCCCGTGCAATGGCAGGTGATCGAGCGGCTGGCACAGGAATTCACCGCCGGCGCGGGCGCGCGCGCGGACGTGCGGCGCACGCTCTTCGTGGTGGGCGACCGCAAGCAGTCGATCTATTCCTTCCAGGGTGCCGACGCGCGCGAGTTCGACCGGATGCGGCAGGAATTCGGCCTCCGGCTCGACGCCACCGGCACCCCCCTGCAAGAGCGTCGGCTCGACTATTCCTTCCGCTCCTCGCAGGCCATTCTGCGGGCCGTGGATACCTGCCTCTCCGGGGCCGAAGAAAGCGGTTTCGCGCCGGATCAGAGCCACATCGCCTTCTTCGATACGCTGCCCGGCCGGGTCGATCTCTGGCCGCCCGTGGCCAAGCCCGAGAGCGCCGAGCCGCCGCCCTGGCATCACCCCGTCGATATCCCCGCCGAGACCGACCCGGCGGTGATCCTTGCCCGCCATATCGCCGACCATATCCGCGCGCTGCTAGACGCGCGCACCGCCATCCCCGACCGTGACGCAGAGGGCGGCGCGCGGCTGATGCGGGCGGGCGACGTGCTGATCCTCGTGCGCAGCCGCAGCCGCCTGTTTCACGAAATCATCCGCGCCTGCAAATCCGCCGACCTGCCCGTTGCCGGGGCCGACCGGCTCAAGGTCGGCGGCGAGCTTGCGGTGCGCGACCTCGCCGCGCTCCTGTCCTTCCTCGCCACCGGGGATGACGACCTCGCGCTCGCCACCGCGCTGCGCTCGCCGCTCTTCGGCTTCACCGAGGCACAGCTTTTCGACCTTGCCGCCCATCGTGGCCCGCGCACCCTGTGGGAGGCGCTGCACGCCGCCCGCGCGGCCCACCCAGAGACCCTCGCCATCCTCGACGACCTGCGCGACCATGCCGACTTCCTGCGCCCCTACGACCTGATCGAGCGGATGCTCACCCGCCACGAGGGCCGCCGCCGCCTGCTCGCCCGGCTCGGCCCCGAGGCCGAGGACGGCATCGACGCATTGCTCGCGCAGGCGATGACCTACGAGGGCCGCGCCGTCAGTAGCCTCACCGGCTTTCTCGTCTGGATGGAAACCGACGAGATGGAGATCAAGCGCCAGATGGACAGCGCCGGAGACCGCATCCGCGTGATGACTGTGCACGGCGCCAAGGGGCTGGAGGCACCGGTGGTCATCCTGCCGCAGGCCGGGAAATGGAACGCGCCCGCCGCCCCGGCCATCGTCATCCACGAGGGCACCCCGTTCTGGCGCGGCAACAAGGACGAGATGCCAGGCGCCCTCGCCACCGCCGCCGAAACCGGCCAGGCCGCGCAACTGGCCGAACGCGACCGCCTGCTCTACGTCGCCATGACCCGGGCCGAGAAATGGCTGATCGTCGCGGCGGCGGGCGACCTCGGCTCCGACGGGGCGGCGTGGCATGACCGCATCCGCGAAGGTCTCGCCACGGCGGGGGCAAGGCCGCACGCCTTCCCGACCGGCGACGGCCTCCGGCTCGAGGCCGGAGCCTGGCCAGAAACAGGCACTGATACGGCCCAACTAGCCCCTGGGACAGAGACAATCCTCGATCCGCTCTTCGCCGCCCACGCCCCCGCGCATGGCTCCGCGCCAAAGACCCTGAACCCTTCTGATCTCGGTGGCGCCACCACGCTGCCCGGCGAGGGCGGGCTTGACGAGGCCGCCGCCAAGCGCCGCGGGCGGCAGGTCCACCGCCTGCTGGAAATCCTGCCGCCGCTACCCACCGCGGACCGCCCCGCCGCCGCCCACACCCTGCTCTGTCACGGCCCCGACGCCGCCAGCGAGGAAGAGATCGCGCTCCTGCTCGCCGAGGCGGAGAAGGTGCTGTCCAGGCCCACGCTCGCCCACCTCTTCACCGCCGAGGCGCTCGCCGAGGTGCCTGTTTCCGCCGCGCTAGACGCGCTTGGCGGGCGGCGCATCCACGGGGTGATTGACCGGCTGATCCTCGCACCCGACCGCGTGCTTGCCGTCGATTTCAAGACCAACGCCGTGCTGCCCGACCGCCCCGAGGATACCCCCGAGGGCCTGTTGCGGCAGATGGGCGCCTATGCCCACGCGCTCGCCGCGATCTACCCCGACCGCAAGGTCGAGACCGCGCTCCTCTGGACGCGCGCCGCCACGCTGATGCCGCTGCCACACGCCCTCGTGACCGCGGCGCTGATGCGGGCGGGACAGCTTGACGCCGGGGGCGGGGCTACATAGGTTCAGCGCAAGTTCCAGACACAGTTCCACACACAAGGAGTAATGCCGATGGCCACCGTCGCCGTAACCGATGCCACCTTCGACGCCGAGGTAAAGAATTCCGATATCCCCGTCGTGGTGGATTTCTGGGCCGAATGGTGCGGTCCCTGCAAGCAGATCGGCCCCGCCCTCGAAGAGCTCGCCACCGAGATGGAAGGCAAGATCAAGGTCGCCAAGGTCGATGTTGACAGCAACCCCAACTCCGCCGTGGCGATGGGCGTGCGCGGCATCCCCGCGCTGTTCATCTTCAAGGACGGCGAGGTGATCTCCAACCGCGCCGGCGCCGCCCCCAAGGCCGCGCTGCAAAGCTGGATCGAAGACAGCATCTGAGACCCGGATAGGTCGAGAGCGAAGGGCCGCGCCCCGCGCGGCCCTTTTCTTTTGCACCAATATCCGCATGATCGCCTCATGACCCTTACCAATTCTGACATCGCCGACCTCACCGCTTTCCGCCGCGACCTGCACCGCCACCCCGAGATCTCCGGCAAGGAGGCCGAGACCGCGCGCCGGGTCACCGCGGCGCTCGGGTCGCACGCGCCCGACCACCTGCTCACCGGCCTCGGCGGCCACGGCATCGCCGCCACCTACGCGGGCGCGGAGCCCGGACCGACCGTGCTCTTTCGCTGCGAACTCGACGCGCTGCCCATCGCCGAGACCGGCACGGCCCCGCATCGCTCATCGGTGCCCGGCAACGGGCACCTCTGCGGCCATGATGGGCACATGGCGATCCTCGCGGGCCTCGCCCGCCTGCTGTCGCGCACCCGCCCCGAACGCGGCCGCGCCGTGCTGCTGTTTCAGCCCGCCGAGGAAACCGGCGCGGGGGCGGCAGCCGTGCTCGCCGATCCGCGATTCGAGACTGTTTCACCAGATTACGCCTTTTCCCTCCACAATGTCCCCGGCATGCCCCTGGGCCATGTCTCGCTCATCCCCGGCCCGGTGACCTGCGCCTCGCGCGGCATGGAAATCACCCTGACCGGCCGCTCCGCCCACGCCTCGCAGCCCGAGACCGGCACCTCGCCGATGGCCGCGCTCGCCCGCCTCATGCCCGATCTCACGGCGCTGTCGCACGGCACGCTGGATGAGGCCGATTTCACCCTCGCCACCGTGACACATGCGCGGATGGGGCCGCCCGCCTTCGGCATCGCGCCGGGTGACACGACCCTCCACGCCACGTTGCGCACGCTCACCGATGACCGCATGGCGGCCCTCGTGAACGCGGCGGAAACGCTGGTGTCAGAGACGGCGGCGGCCCACCGTCTCTCCGCCAGGATCGCATGGCACGACATCTTTGCCCATTCCGAGAACCACCCCGAGGCCACCCGCATCATCGAAACCGCGCTCGACGCGCTCGGCCTCGCCCATGACGGGCGCGGTCTGCCCATGCGCCCGTCCGAGGATTTCGGGCGCTTCGGCCATTCCGCCCGGGCGGCGATGCTGTTTCTCGGCGCCGGACAGGATCACCCGGCGCTCCACAATCCCGATTACGACTTTCCCGACGACCTCATCCCCACGGGCGTGCGGATCTTCCACCGCATCGCCCGCGACCTGCTCGGCTGACCACAGACCTTGCACCCCGCGCGCGCCCCTTCCATATAGGGCCAACCACACCGGAGGACGCATGAGCGACGAATTTCCAGGCTGGCACGGCACCACCATCATCGGCGTGCGCAAGGGCGGCGAGGTGGTCGTCGCGGGCGACGGGCAGGTGAGCCTCGGCCAGACCGTGATCAAAGGCTCGGCGCGCAAGGTACGCCGCCTCTCGCCCGGCGGCTACGACGTGGTGGCGGGCTTTGCCGGGTCGACGGCAGACGCCTTCACCCTTCTGGAAAAGCTCGAGGCGCGGCTCGAGGCCACGCCCGGCCAGCTTCAGCGCGCCTGCGTCGATCTCGCCAAGGAATGGCGCACCGACAAGTACCTGCAAAAGCTCGAAGCCATGCTCATCGTCACCGATGGCGATCAGCTCTACGTCATCACCGGCGCGGGCGACGTGCTCGAACCGGAACACGACGTGGCCGCCATCGGCTCGGGCGGCATGTACGCCCTCGCCGCCGCGCGCGGCCTGTCCGAGACCGATCACACCGCCGAGGAAATCGCCCGCAAGGCGATGGCGATCGCGGCGGATATCTGCGTCTACACCAACGGCAACCTGACCGTGGAAAAGATCGCGCGCAGCTAGAGCATGTTGCTCAAAAGTGGGAACCGGTTTTGAGCTCCTTGAACATGCGAAATCAAGGAGTTAGAGCGTGTCGCGTGAATGCGAATGATCGCGACACGCTTTAGCCCTTCTTCTCCACCGCCTCCATGTAGGCGCGCAGAACGGCGTTCATCCGCGTTTGATAGCCCTTGCCCTGGCGCTTGAAAAAGTCGAGCACATCGCGATCAACGCGTAGCGAGATGGGCTTTTTCGGCTCGGGCAGATCGTCCAGATCAAGCCCGCCCGCCTCGACAAAGATCGCCCGGGCGAAATCCCATTCAGGCTCGTCAAACGCCGGATCATCCGCGGGCGCCGCGTCCTGTTCCGCCTCGCGCTCGACGCGCTCCCAATCGCTCTGCCCTTTCTGGCGCCGGATCTCGTCAAGGCTCATGCGCGTGATAGTGTCGTCGCTCATTCCGCTTGGCCCTCCTTGCCGAAATCAACCGAAGCTCGTCGCCCCGCCGCGTGAAAACCACCGCATATTCCAACCCGTCCACCATACCGATCGCCAGCCATCGCGGTTCGTCCCGGTGGGACGGAATGACCAGAAGCCGCCCCGCGAACATCGGCAGGATATCGACGAAGTCGATCCCATGCTTTGCAAGGACAGCTTCGCGCTTGACCTCGTCCCACGAGAACCTCATGCACGCGCCCTACAGTCAGTATATACGATCTGTATATACAAATCACAACCCCTTCAATTCCCCCCCCACCATGCGTATCTCTCGCCCAAACCGGTAAAGGATTCCTCAATGACAGACCTCACCCCGCGCGAGATCGTCTCCGAGCTCGATCGCTTCATCATCGGCCAGAAGGACGCCAAGCGCGCCACCGCCGTGGCGCTGCGCAACCGCTGGCGGCGCAAGCAACTGCCCGATGACCTGCGCGAGGAGGTCTACCCCAAGAACATCCTGATGATCGGCCCCACCGGCGTCGGCAAAACGGAAATCAGCCGCCGCCTGGCCAAGCTCGCCCGCGCCCCCTTCATCAAGATCGAGGCCACCAAGTTCACCGAGGTGGGCTATGTCGGTCGCGACGTCGAGCAGATCATCCGCGATCTCGTCGACAGCGCCATCGCCCAGACCCGCGAATATATGCGCGAGGACGTCAAGACCCGCGCCCAGGCCGCCGCCGAAGAGCGCGTCATCGCCGCCATCGCCGGCGAGGATGCCCGCGACGCCACCCGCGAAATGTTCCGCAAGAAGCTGCGCGATGGCCTGCTCGACGACACCGTGATCGAGATCGACGTCACCGACACCTCCAACCCCCTCGGCGGGATGGAGATTCCGGGCCAGCCCGGCGGCCAGATCATGAATCTCGGCGACATCTTCGGCAAGGCGTTCGGCGGTCGCACCACCCGCAAGCGCATCACCGTGGCCGAGAGCCACGACCTCCTCGTCAGCGAAGAGGCCGACAAGCTGCTCGATGACGAAACGGTCACCCGCACCGCACTCGAGTCGGTCGAGCAGAACGGCATCGTCTTTCTCGACGAGATCGACAAGGTCTGCGCCAAGTCCGACGCGCGCGGCGGCGACGTCAGCCGCGAGGGCGTGCAGCGCGACCTGCTGCCGCTGATCGAGGGCACCACCGTCTCTACCAAGCACGGCGCCGTGCGCACCGACCATATCCTTTTCATCGCCTCGGGCGCCTTCCACATCGCCAAGCCGTCAGACCTGCTGCCCGAATTGCAGGGCCGCCTGCCCATCCGGGTGGAGCTGCGCGCGCTGACCGAGGCCGATTTCGTCCGCATCCTGACCGAGACCGACAACGCCCTCACCCGCCAATACACCGCCCTCATGGGCACCGAGGAGGTGACCGTCGACTTTACCGAGGACGGCATCGCCGCGCTCGCCCGCATCGCGGCAGAGGTCAACCAGTCGGTCGAAAACATCGGCGCCCGCCGCCTCTACACGGTGATGGAACGGGTGTTCGAGGAACTCTCCTTCACCGCCCCCGACCGCGCGGGCGAGTCGGTGACGGTGGACGCGGATTTCGTGGAGAAGAACCTGGGCGAGCTGATGCGGTCGGCGGATTTGTCGAGGTATGTGTTGTAGAGGGGGAGTGGCTTCGGCCAATAGCCGATCTTGGTGTGCATACGGCGCACGTCCGGAGCCAGCCCAAAGCGGACACGCCCATCGTCACGTCTAGTAGGTTCCGGCGTTGTAGGTTCTCACTGGGTACCTAACCGTAGCGCTTTCGAAGGTCCTCAGTCCAAGTGTTCCAAAGATTGCACTTAGTTAAGATCAAGAGCCTTGCAACTTGCTGAACATTGTAGACCTCATATGGCCCAAGGCGTGGAGTTGTCGCTGAAGAAAATGCATGGGCCGTCATGAAGTTCCGCAAATACTCGCAGCGGTTGATTGCATCGGGAAGCGATAGCTCCAAATCCCTCACTTTTTCTCCGTCGCTGTAAGACGCTAAACAACCTCTAATCGGGTGAATTTCGACCTCGCTTTTTTCCCCTCGAACGATCCAGTCAACAGATCTATCCGGATCAATGCCAGCACGTTTTAGCCTTGCATTGAGGCCCTCCAACACTTCCGGATTCCAGACGAAGTCCGCTTTGTCCGACCATCTCTCTTTTTTTCCACTCGCCTTCACATCCAAGCCGAGTTCTTGAATCGCAGAATATGCAAGGTTAATAGCCACAGACGTTCCAACGTGCGAAGCAAAATTGTCGGTGTGTTTTTCAAACACTTGCCCATAGCGAGGTTGCATTGACCACGGCGTGACGCTCTCAGTTTCGTAGCTATGCGCCAACTTGTGAATGGCATAGACAAGCTTCTTGTCCTGCCAAGCTTCAGCAGCGATGGCGACCGCGACTGGTAGCGTTTGACAGTAGGTAAACCACTGAAAGAGGCCATCGCTTCTAAAAACGTTCTCGAACGTTATCTGCCGGTCTGCATCGTCGTCAGAAAGCTCGAACCCGCAAGTAGGTGGGTTCTTAACATCCGGGTACCCCCCAAGAATGACATTTGCTGCACAGACCAATTGAATAATATTGTCAGCCTCGGTTTGCTCTGTCTCAAGCAGAAGCAACCTCCCGCCTTGTTGTCCTTCGCGGCGGACATCAATGTCGTTCAACGCACTGGCTTGGGATAATTCGCTATAACCTCTTTCCGAGAAGGCATATCGCATCGATGGGTCAGGAATATCCCGTGTGGACCAGTTCGCTGCAGCGCAAATAGAATGAATCAAATCGATTTCGTCAGGTCTAAAGACAAGAAAGCTACAAAACTCTGGCATCGATCTCCTTTCAACAAACGAGCATGAACGTAGCCATTCGGGGCAAGTTTGCAAAGCCCCCTTCCTGCGCTTACCGGACATCTACTCACGTCACGGTGAAGTCAGGCTTGGGGCGGACAGCCACGCCCACCACCTCCGTCATTCCCGCGACAGCGTTTCATGTGCCCCCGTAAATTCCCTCCACCCACCCAAATCCCCCACTTCCCCCTCCGCACCACCCGCGCTAAACACCTCTCATGGTTGTTCCGGTCCTGCTCCTGATCCCGTCTCTCGCCGGCGTCGCCGCCGCGCTTCTGATCCCCGGCTATGCCGATCTCATCCTGTTGGCGGGCCCCTGTGCCATCGCGGCCCTCATCCTGTGCCTGCGCGCGGCCCTGACCCGCGAGGCCCCCGCGCCGGACTGGATCCTGATCGACGGCTCCAACGTCATGCACTGGAAGGACAACACCCCGCAGATCGACACGCTGCGCGAGGTGATCGCCCATCTGGGCGACCTGCGCCGCGCCCCTGCCGTCATCTTCGACGCCAACGCGGGCTACCTGCTGGCGGGCCGCTATCAGGACGATCACGTCATGGCCCGGGCCCTCGGCCTGCCCGAGGACCGTGTGCTGGTCGTGCCCAAGGGCACGATTGCCGACAGCTACCTCCTGACCGCCGCGCGCGATTACAACGCGCCGATCGTCACCAATGACCGCTACCGCGACTGGGCCGATGATTACCCCGAGGTCGCCGAACCGGGGCGGCTCATCCGGGGCGGCTATCGCAACAGCGCGCTCTGGCTCGACGGGATCGAGGCACCCGCCCCGGCGTGACGGCCACCGCCCGCCCCGTTAACCCCGCGCCACGGCACCCTCGATACCGACGCAATACCGACAGGATACCGACGCGATGCAACCCCGGCTTCGGCCTTGTTAACAAGGGGCCTCAGCCCCGATTCGCCCGCCCGGGCGGAAACCGCTTTCCTCTCCCCCCGTTTCACGCAAGATGGGGCCATGCCGATTCCCGCCCCCGTTGTGACCGGCCTCCGGCGCACCCTCTCCCGCCTCCTTTCCCGTCGCGCACCACCCCCGGCGCAGGCACCTTTGCCCCTGTCCACGCTGGCCCCGGAGCGGCCATTCGTGGCGGTCGGGGATATCCACGGGCGGGCCGATCTCCTGCTCGATCTCGACCGGCAGATCGCGGCCCACTGCGCCGGCTGGCCGGTGGTCCTGCTGGGCGATTACATCGACCGCGGAGAGCAGAGCCGCGAGGTGCTGGAGCTGTTGACGACACTCTCGGCCGAGGGCACGCCGCCCGTCACCTGCCTGATGGGCAACCACGAGCGTATGCTGCTGGATTTCTTGGATTTTCCCGACAGGCGCGGTCCCGTCTGGCTACGCAATGGCGGCCTGCAAACGCTGGCCAGTTTCGGCATCGCCCCGCCCGTGGGCACGCAGGCCGATGCCGTGGCCCTGAAGGCACTGCGCGCCCGGCTGGCGGACACGATGGGAGAGGCAATGATCGCCTGGTTGCGGGCGCGGCCATTATTCTGGCAGAGCGGCAATATCTGGGCCGTCCATGCCGGTGCCGACCCGGACCAGCCGATCCCCGACCAGGTGGCCGATACCCTGACCTGGGGTCATGCCGATTTCCTGCGCCGGCCGCGTCCCGACGGGCACTGGGTGGCGCATGGTCACAGCATCGTCGATACGCCCGAGGTCCGCGATGGCCGCATCGCGCTCGACACCGGGGCCTACGCCACCGGTCGCCTGACAGCGGCGGCTATCGCCCCCGGCGACGTGCGGTTTTTCCAAACCGGACCAGGCCGTTAGCCCGCGCCAACCCCCCCCGTCCAACCCGTGCACCGGGATGATGAGGACGGCGCCGCGCCTGTCCTCGAATGACACAGGCACTTTACCTTAAGGGTGTTATGAATTAGCAATTATCAACCATAGGTTGGGGATTGCCGTCCGATGAATGACACCAGACACCCTCTTTTCGAACAGGCCGTTCCCCGCCAGTCACGACCCGAGCTTGCGGACGACGAAATCGACCTGGTGGAGCTTCTCCGCGCACTTTGGCGCGGCAAGTTGACCATCATGCTGGTGACGACACTGGCGATCCTCGCGGGCGGATACTACGCGCTTGGCCTGGCCCAGCCGCAATACCGCTCGAGCGCCAGGCTCATGCTGGAGGTGCGCAGCAACCAGGTCGTCGATATCGAGAGCGTGATGTCCGGGGTCTCGACCGAAACCGCCGCGTTGAACACCGAGATCGAGATCATCCTGTCACGACGGCTCTTGGGCAAGCTGGTGGACGAGCTGGCACTGGTGGACGACCCCGAGTTCAACCCCGACCTGAGATCGCCACCGCTCATCGCACAGGCCCGTTCCCGGGTGTGGTCCCTGCTGTCCGCATTGCTCGGCACCGGGGCAGCGCAGCAGGCGAGCACAACGAAAACTCCCCGGGCCGAGGCCGTCGACGGGCTGCGCGACGCGCTCTCGGCCTCGGTGCAACGGGATACCTACGTATTCACCATCTCCGCCACCACCGGCAGCGCCGACAAGTCGGCGCGGATCGTGAACACCTTGGCCGACCTCTACCTCCAGGACCAGATTTCGGTAAAGTTCGAGGCCACCGAAACAGCGGTCACATGGCTGTCGAAACGGGTGACAGAGCTTGAACAGGATCTCCGCGAAAGGGAGGAGACCCTCAAGGCCGCGCGGGCCGAGACCGACCTTGTCAGCCCCGAAACGCTGCAGGGCCTCAACCTTCGGTCCAAGGACATGCGCGAGCGGCTCGAGGAAATGCGCGCGCGTGCGCGCGAGGCCGAGGCCGAGGCCGAGGTGGTTCGCCTGCAAGAGCTGCGCGATACCGGAAACCGAGAGTCCATAACCGAGGAAATCGGCGACCCCTCGCTTCGGCAGTTGCTGACCCCCATCGCGCGCGGCGATGCCGAGGCCAAAACCCTGTTCGATCAACGCCTCGATACCCTGATCGCGGGGGCGCGCGAGGCTCGTGAACGGATCCTGGGCCAGACCAACGCGCTGGCAACCTCGCATCAGAACCTGCAGCGCCGCATCGACCGTCAATCCGCCGACCTGGTGCGCATTCAGCAGATGGAGCGCGAGACCGAAACCACGCGCACGCTATACGAGACATTTCTCACCCGGCTCAAGGAAACCACGGTGCAGCGCGGGCTTCAGCAGGCCGACAGCCGGGTGCTCTCGGACGCCATCCCCGGCGAGAAGGTCGCCCCGCGCACGGCACTGATCGTCGCACTGTCCATGATGCTGGGGCTGATGGCCGGGGCGGCGATCGTGCTCGTCCGGCAGTTCATGCATGACACGTTCCGCAACGCAGAGGACCTGGAGGCCGCGATAGGATTGCCCGTGCTCGGCCAGATACCGAGAATGCCGCTCAAGGCACGCGAAGACCTGATCGGTTACCTGCGGGACAAACCCACATCCGCCCCGGCCGAGGCGGTGCGCAACCTGCGCACCTCTCTCCTGCTGTCGAATATCGACAATCCGCCCAAGGTAATCATGTCCACCTCCGCCCTGCCCGGCGAGGGCAAGACCACGCAATCCATCGCGCTGGCGCAGAACCTGGCGGGGCTGGGAAAGAAGGTGCTGCTGATCGAGGGCGACATCCGCCGACGGGTCTTTGCCGAATACTTCCGCAACGCCCCGCAAGGTGGGGTCCTGACCGCGTTGTCGGGCGAGGTCCCGCTGCACGAGGTGGTGTTTCACGACGACCGTCTCGGTGCCGACGTGCTGATGGGCGAGAAATCGCGCGCCAACGCCGCCGACCTGTTCTCGTCCGACACGTTCAGCGCCTTCGTGGCACGGGCGCGCAACGCCTATGATTTCGTCATCATCGACACCCCGCCGGTGCTGGTGGTGCCCGACGCGCGGGTGATCGGCCAGCACGTCGATGCCATCATGTTTACCGTCGCCTGGAACAGCACGCAGCACTCACAGGTTGCCGCCGCCCTGCGCGAGTTCGCCTCTGCCAATCTGACGATCACCGGCATTGCACTGGCGCAGATCGACCCGAGAGGGATGCGCCGATATGGCTATGGCGGCAAGTACGGGGCCTACGGGGCCTATGGCAGGGGCTACTACGAGGCGGCCTGAATCGTGCCGCCCGAATATCGACTGTTTAAATCTGACGCGACTTCGCATACACTCAACCTGAAGATGTTTTCACTAGGCAAGGAATCCGGAAATGAAGACGGTCACAGGTTCCACTTTGGCTCTCGTCGCGGGGCTCGCCACGGCTCTACCTGAGATTGCGCAGCAATCCGCGGTTCGACAGGGCAATGAAACGGCCATGGAAATGGCCACCCGCCTCGGTGTGTGCGGTGGGGCCGGTATCGAAACCGCCCGGTTTGGCGGAGCCGGAGACACCCTGAGGGTCAGATGCGTCAACGCGACCGCCGGTATGGAAGGTGGGCTTGGCGGCGGCGGTGTCATCCTTGCCGGCCTTGTTGTCGTTGCAATCGTCGCCGCAGCATCGGGCGGCGGCGGCGGCAGTTCCACGCCCGGCACCTGACAGGCGACCGCTCGGGGGGCTATTATGAGCGCCCCGCCGCATGTGGGCAGGTACGACGGCTCGCAGCACGCACAAGGCGTCTGGCACTCCGGCTGGCTGCTGCGCCCCCGGACTCCCACTTCCACCGCGAGTCCCCCAATAAAAACAACTAAAGATTGCGCCTGGTCTAGACAAAATCTGCCCCGGCACGCTCGCCGTAACCCTAATGTCACGATCCCCATCGCCGAGCGGAATTGACGAACTTCTGTCGTTGTTTTCGTTCCGCATTCTGCTAACCACACGTTATGCGGGAGTTGTCGAGGGAAACGGGTGCCTGGGTGATCGCGGCGGTGTTCGGCGCGGCTCATGCGGCATTTGCGGACGACGCGCCGACGATCGGGACCGGCTACAACAGCTACGGCTCCCCGGGCCTGATCGACATGCCGGTCGCCACGAGCAGGCCCGATGGCGAGTTGGCGTTCTCCGTCAGCAGCTTTGCCGGGCAGACCCGCAATACGCTGACCTTTCAGATTCTGCCCCGCGTGTCGGGCAGTTTTCGTTACTCCGTGCTCGACAACTTGGCGAATGCGGGCCGCGGCACACTCTATGATCGCAGCTTCTCGCTGCACTACCGTTTCGCCGATGAAACCGCTCTGCGCCCTGCCCTCGCGGTCGGGCTCAACGATTTTCTCGGCACCGGCATTTATTCCTCGGAATACCTCGTTGCCACCAAGACCTTTGGCGAGTCCGTTCGGCTCACCGGCGGGATCGGCTGGGGGCGGCTCGGCGGGTCGGGCGGGTTCACCAACCCCCTCGGCGTGTTCGACGAGCGGTTCAAGCACCGGCCAGAGCGTGACTTCGGCAAAGGCGGCGATGTGGAAGCGGCGCAATTCTTCCGCGGCGACGCGGCGCTCTTTGGCGGGATCGAATGGCAGGCGACCGACCGGCTGAAGTTCACGGTCGAATACTCCTCCGACGACCATCCGCGCGAGGACCCCAGCGCGTTCAGGCGCACATCACAGTTGAACTTCGGGGTCACATACGGCCTCGGGCCGATGACCGATCTGTCGCTGCGCTACCTCTATGGCAGTGAGCTGGGCGTGCAGCTCAGCACCGCGCTCAATCCGAAATCCCCGCCCAACCACGCCGGGCGCGATCCCGCGCCACCGCCCATCCTGGCACGCAACACGCCGACAGTGGCCGCGCTCGGCTGGACCGACGGCGTTGTCGAACGCGGTGCGCTGCGCGGCGATATCGCGCGCGCGCTTTCTTCACAGGGCCTCGGGCTGCATGGCTTTTCACTGTCCGGCGGCACCGCCCGGATCGAGATCGAGAACGACACCTACCTTCAGGAGGCACAGGCGGTCGGGCGCACGGCGCGGGTGCTCGCACGACGCCTGCCCGCTCATGTCGATGTTTTCGACATCACGCTTGTCGACGCGGGCCTTCCGGTCACGCAGATCAGCCTCCGCCGCGACGACATGGAGACGCTCGAACATGATCTGGACGGCGCGTGGAAAAGCTTTGCCCGCGCGCGAATCTCCTCGCCCGAGGGGACGACCACCCCCGCGCCAGAACGCTACCCGCGCTTCGACTGGAGCATCTCGCCTTATCTGAGCCCCAGCTTCTTCGACCCCGACGATCCGCTTCGGGCCGATGCGGGGGCGCAGCTCGATGTATCCTTTCAGCCGATGCCGGGGTTTGAGGTCTCCGGCATCCTGCGCCAGAAGGTGCTTGGCAACCTCGACGACGCCACGCGGCGCTCGGATTCGGTGCTGCCCCGGGTCCGCAGCGATTTCGCGCTCTACGACCGTGAGGGGGAAACCGCTATCACCCAGTTGACAGGCGCGCATTATTTCAAGCCCGGTCGCGATCTCTATGGCCGGGTGACGGTCGGATACTTTGAGCGGATATTCGGTGGACTGTCCTCGGAGCTGCTGTGGAAACGCAACGACAGCCCCTTCGCGCTGGGGGCAGAGGTCAATTACACTTGGCAGCGCGATTTCGATGGCGGGTTCGGCTTTCGCGACTACGAGGTGGCGACAGGCCATGTCTCGGCCTACTGGGACATGGGCAACGGCTTTCACGCGCAGCTCGATGCCGGGCGCTACCTCGCGCGGGACTGGGGCGCGACATTCTCGCTGGATCGCGAGTTCGGCAATGGCTGGCGGATCGGGGCCTTCGCGACGCTGACCGATGTGCCCTTCGACACCTTCGGCGAGGGCTCGTTCGACAAGGGCATTCGCATCACCGTGCCGATCCACTGGCTGACCGGCGAGCCCAACAAGACCGCCTACACCACCACGATCCGCCCGCTCCAGCGCGACGGCGGCGCGCGGCTCGACGTGCCGGGGCGGCTCTACGACCGGGTGCGCCCACGGCAGAAACCGGCGCTGCAGGATGGCTGGGGGAGGTTCTGGAGATGAGTGTCGCTTCCCGCAGGATCCCCGCGACCGCGCTCGTGGCCGGCCTCGCCCTGCTGCTCGCGGCGGGATGCGACCGGATGAGCCGGACGCTGGACCTCACCGGCACCGTGGCCGCCGTGCCACCGCAACCGATCGGGCCCGCACGCCTGCGCGTCACCCTGCCCGCCACCGGCGCGCAGGCCACGCTGGCCCCGGTGGCCCGCAACGGCGACGTGACCGTCTGGCAGACGCTCGACGGCATCACGCTCAGCTTTCGCAGCGGGGTGCTGGTCGCAACCCGGGGGCTGGGGGACGACCTGATGTCCGCCGATGTCGACGGCACACTGGCGATGCTGCGCGGCACCGATGAGGCGACACATTATCCCCATATCCGCAGCTATCTCGACGGCGAGGATCGCACTGTGTTTCGCAGCTTCCAATGCCGCCGGGACGCACGGGCCGAGGCCGCACCGGCCCGCCGGATTACCGAACGCTGCGCCTCGCCGCATGGCGAAACGACCAACACCTACTGGCTCGATCAAACCGGCGAGATCACGAGATCACGGCAATGGGTCAGCCCGGCCATCGACTACATGGAAACCGAACGCCTGCCGCGCGAGTGATCCCCGGGGCGAATGAAGGAGGATGACAAGATGAGACACCGCAGGGCCGGATTCGGCGCGCATCCGCTACACGCTCTGGCACTCGCGGCGGGGCTCCTCCTGCCCGCGGCCTGCGGCGTCGTCTACACCAGCCCCAATGTCAGCCGCACGGCGGGGGGCGTGGATGTGCGCGAGATCGCCCTGACACCGGAAACCGTGATCATGGCCAACCGAAGCCCCTACAGCCCGCGCAACCTGCCGCGGGAATTCCACAGCGCCGCCAGCGCCCGGCAGGGGCCCGGCCTCGGCACACTGCCCGCCGCCCCGGACGTACCCACCGCGCAACCCGCCGCGCTGGAGATGCGCCTGCCCCCGGCGTTCGAGCCGCGGCCCTACCGGATCGGCATTGGCGATGTCGTGCTTCTGGCCACCAAGACAAACGGCGACACCGTCGAGCGGCTGAGCGGGCTGCTGGCCGCGCAGACCCAGCGGCAGGGCTATACCGTCTCCGATGACGGGGCGATCTCGATCCCCGATATCGGTCGTGTCGAGATCGGCGGCCTGACCCTGCAAGAGGCGCAGGACCGGATCTTCCGCTTCCTGCTCGAAAACCAGGTAGACCCGGCCTTCTCGCTCGAGGTCGCAGAGTTCAACTCGCAACATGTCACCGTGGGCGGCGCCGTGAACCAGGCCGCGCGCCTGCCGGTCACGTTGACGCCCCCGGTGCTTGGCGACGCCCTCACCGCCGCGGGTGGCATGACGGTGCGCGACGAGGAATTCGCATCATTGCGGCTCTACCGTGACGGCACGCTCTACCACATACCCTACGAGGACTATCTCGCGCGCCCCGACCTGCACGACCTGCCGCTCAAGGACGGTGACGCGGTCTTCGTGGACAATACCTACGACCTCGACCGCGCTTTTGAGTTCTACCGTCAGGAGGTGGACGTGATCCGCCTGCGCTCGCAGGCGCGCAAGGATACGCTCGACATGATGCAGGCCGAAATGGAGCTCCGGCGCAGCGTCCTGGAAGAGCGGCGCAGCAATTTCCGCGCGCGCACCGAACTGGGGGCCGAGCCGCGCGACTACATCTACCTCGCCGGCGAGGTCGAGCAACAGGCCCGCGTGCCGCTACCCTACGCGCAGCAGGCCACGCTCGCGGACGTGCTCTACGGCGAGGGCGGCATCCCGACCCGCACCGGCAACCCGGGCAATATCTACGTGCTGCGCCCGTCGCAGGACCCCGCCGATTTCGGGGCTGTCACCGCCTGGCATCTCGATACGCGCAACGCCGTCAACATCACCCTCGCCACGCGGATGCAGATGCGCCCCAACGACATCGTCTTCGTCGAGGAGCAACCGGTCACCAAGTGGAACCGCGTGATCCAGCAGTTCGTGCCGTCGCTGCTGACGACACCCGCAAGCATCGCCGCCCGGTGAGGTAGCCCGCACAGGGCGGGCTCCCCTGGCGGATGCCGTTTGCCCGCGACAAGCCACCTTGCGGCCGCGCCTTGTGCGGCGGGCCCGGAATGCGGAATATATCCGGATGAGTGTTGTGCCCCACGCAAATCCCGCGCGCCCGGTCCTCCGCATGATGATCCTGACGGGAACGGCGCTCGGCGTCGGGGCGGCAGCCTCTTTCGCGGCGATCGCGTTTGTCGAGCTGGTCTCGGCGCTCAATTCGGCCCTCCTGGTCGCGCCGCGCGCGCGGGTGCAATGGGAAGGGACGCCCTGGCTCGTCACCCTCGCGACCCTGCTGGTCCCCACGCTGGGCGGGCTGTGCGTGGGGCTGTTGCACCGGCACCTGTCGCCCGAACGCCGCCCTCTCGGGCCACCCGACGTGATTCGCGCGGTGCAGTTCCGCCGCCCGCTCCCCGACACGCGCAGCGGCCTCGTCTCCAGCCTCACCGCGATCCTGTCGCTCGGCACCGGGGCCTCGGTGGGCCAATACGGGCCGATGGTTTATCTCGGCGCGCTGTTCGGCGGGGCGGTCCGCAGGCTGCGCGCCGACGTGCCCAATCTCGACGGGATCGCCATGAGCTGCGGTGTCGCGGCGGCCATCGCCACCGCGTTCAATGCCCCCATCGCCGGGCTGGTCTTTGCCCACGAGGTGGTGCTGCGGCACTACGCGACGCAGGCTTTTGCGCCGGTGACGGTCGCCTCTGTCACCGGCTACGTGATCGCCAACGTGATCTTCGAGCGGCCCGCGCTCTTCCTCGTGGATTTCGCCGGCGTGGCGCATGGCTATGAATTCGCACTTTTCGCCCTTCTGGGCCTGCTGGTCGCGCTCACGGCAATCGGCTTCATGCGGCTGGTGCTGGCCTGCGGACCGTGGATCGCGGGCCTGATCGCACATCCCGCCCTGCGCCCCGGCGTGGCGGGGCTCGCGGTGGGGCTAACCGCGCTTGCGTTGCCGGACGTGCTGGGCATCGGCACCGAAACACTGCGCTTTGCCACCATCGAGGGGGCGTTCGGCCAGGGCGAGCTGGTGGTGCTGATCCTCGCCAAGATCGTGCTCACCGCGCTGTGCGTGGGTGCGGGGTTTTCCGGTGGCGTATTCAGCCCCGCCCTCCTCATCGGCAGCCTGATCGGCGCGCTGTTCTGGATGCTGGCGTCGGGCGCCGGTGGCATCCCGACCTCGGGTGTCGCGGTCTATGCCATCGGCGCGATGATGGCCTTTGCCAGCGCCGTGATCGGCGCGCCGCTCACCTGCATCCTGATCGTGTTCGAACTGACCCGCAATTACGACATCACCATCGCCGCGATGGTCGCTGTGGTGTTCTCCAACCTCGTTTCGCACCGTCTGTTCGGACGGTCGCTGTTCGACATTCAGCTCGCCCGCCGCGGCATGGACTTTTCCCTTGGACGGGACCGCGCGCATCTCGCGGCTTTGCCCGTGCGTGACCTCCTAAGCGAGGACGCGGTCACGATGACCCCCGAAGACACGCCTGAAACGATTGCCCGGCGCCTCTCCGAGCGTGGCTGGCGACAAGCTTTCGTTCTCGACGCCGAGGGCAAGCTTGTCGGCGTCTATAGCCCGTCTGACGGGCAGCAGCCCACCACGCTCACCTTCGAGGATGACACCAGCCTCGCCGACGCGATGGAGCGCATGCGCGGCTTCGTCGGCGACGCGGTGCCCGTCGTCGCGCGCGCGGACGGGCGCTACCTCGGGGCCGTGTCCGAGGCGGACATGGTCACCGCATGGCTCGACCACGTCGCCCGCATCAGGGAGGAAGAGAATGCTGCGCTCTAGCCTCATCACCCTCTGGACCGTGCTCCTCTGCACCCCGGTGCTGGCGCAGGATCTCACCGTCGCCACATGGGGCGGAGCCTACGAGGCCGCGCAGCGCAAGGCGGTGTTCGCCCCCTTTTCCGAAACCACCGGCCATGCAGTAGAGGCCCTGCAGTACGACGGCACCGTCGCGGCTCTGCGCGACCGCGCCGCGGCAGAGGGATGGGACGTGATCGACATGCTCGCCGATCAGGCGCGCGTCGCCTGCGCCGAGGGGCTGTTGCTGCGGCTCGATGCGCAGGCGCTTGTCGGCAATGCCGCGATGGCGGATTTCGCCCCGCACACGCCCACCCGCTGCGCCATTCCGCAGAACGTGTACGCCCGCGTCATGGCCTATGACGAACACGCCTTTCCGGGGATAAAGCCCACGCGGATCGAGGATTTCTTTGACACCACGCGGTTTCCCGGCAAGCGCGCGGTCCAGCACGGCCCCGACGGCATCCTGGAATGGGCCCTGCTGGCCGAGGGCGTACCACCGGAGCAAGTCTATGGACTGCTCAGCACCGACCGGGGATTGCGTCTCGCCTTTCGCAAACTCGACACGATCCGCGACGACATCCTGTGGTGGGACGACCCGGCGCAACCCGCGCAGATGCTGGCGGAGGGCCGTGCCGTGATGGCCTCCGGTTTCAACGGCCGGTTCTTCGACGTGGCAAGGCGTGGGGCGGTTCCCGTCGATATCGCCTGGGACGGCCGGATCATCGGCACCGAGGTCTGGGCGATCCCGGCGGCCACCGAAACTGCCGGGCTCGCGCGCCGCTTTCTCGTCCACGCCCTGCAACCGGCCACGATGGCGCGCTTCTCCGAACGCATCCCATACGGCCCGGCGCGAAAATCGGCATTCGAACGGATCGGTCTCAACCCCGAGACCGGCATCCCGATGCGCGTGCATCTGCCCAACGCGCCACAGCATGGCGGGCGCGCCCTTGTCCGGGATGCCGCGTGGTATGCCAACACCCGCGCCCTGCGACAGCGGCGATTCCAGTCATGGCTCCATCAAGAGGAATGACCACCAGGATTGCGGGCCGACGTCCCGGGTGATGGTCGATGACCGGGCACTCCAACACGCCTGCACCGAAAGCGCGAAGAATTTGCGTAAAGCCGTAGTCGAAAGGCATGGTTCTGCCGGAATTACGATCCGCCCGGTGCATGATCGCGGCGCATAGCGATCCGGTGTCCCAAAACCGGATTGGTGCCAGGATGAGCCTGCAATCCATCTCCCACCTGCTGCTCGGCGATCCCCTGCTGGATCACGACCTGCGCGATCTCGGGCTCGTGCGGCTCGATGGTGGCCTGCATCTCGTGGCCGGAACCGGCCCCGCCGGTGGGCTGATTTCCTGGCGTCTTGACGAGGGCACGACCGCCACGCTGGTGGACAGCACGCATTTCTCCGGCGCCGCCAGCACCGGCAAAACCGGTCTGGCGGCGCCCGTGGGCGCACCGGGCCAGCAGTCGCTCGCCTTCGGCGCCGCGCCCGATGGCAGCGGCGCGGCGCTTCTCGCCCACCAGATCAACGACGATGGCAGCTTCGGAGAGATGCTGTCGCTGGCCGCGCTGCCCTCGGATGGCGGCATTGTCTCGGCAATGGTTTCGGCCTCGGTGGACGGGGTCGAGACGCTATTCGTCGCCGATAGCGGCGCGGGTCAAATCCTCGTCTATCGCCCCGGCGCACCGACGCCCGCCGTGGCCGCCCTCGAAGGCCCGACCCTGCTGGCTATGGCCGGAAATGGCACCAGCCAACACCTTCTCGCGCTCGACCAGACCACTGGCGTGCTGCACGCCTTCGGCGTTGATCCCACCACCGGCGCGCTCAGCCCGGGGGACCGGGTCGATGGCACGCACGGCCTGTCGGTGGCCGACCCCACCACGCTGGCGGTGGTCTCGGCGCATGGTGCCACATGGGCGGTGATCGGCTCGGCAGGCACCGATTCACTCAGCGTCGTGCGCGTCGGCGACAACGGCAGCCTGACGGTCGCCGACCACCTGCTCGACACGCTCGGCACCCGCTTCGGCGAGGTCCACGCGCTGAGCGTCGCGCAGGCGGGCGATCACGTCTTCGTCGTCGCGGGCGGGGCGGATGACGGGCTCAGCCTGTTTCGCCTGCTGCCCGACGGGCGGCTATTGCATGTCGAGACGCTGCCCCACGGCATCGGCCTCGGGCTGGAAAATGTCGAGGATATCGGCGCGGCAATCCTCGGCGACCAGTTACAGGTCTTCGTGACCGGCGATTCGCGGGGCGGCGTCAGCCAGTTCTCGCAGGACCTCTCCGGGCTCGGGGTCGTCGTGACCAACTCGGGCGACACGGCTGCCCTTGTCGCGGGCACCACGGGCGACGACCTGCTCGCCTCGCAGGGCGCCGGTGCCGATACGCTCGACGGCGGCGCGGGCGACGACATTCTCGTGGCAGGGCCGGGCGACACGGTCCTGCGTGGCGGAACGGGCGCGGATACCTTCGTCGTCTCCGCCGAATCGGGTCGCGTGACGATCACGGATTTCTCCCCCGGCACGGACCGGCTCGACCTGTCGGACCTGCCGATGCTGCGCGGTCCCGCGCAGCTCGGGATCGAGGCCGGGCCCGGCACCGCGCGCATCACCTTTCGCGACACGGTGATCGAGCTGTCGAGCCCCACGCCGGTCGTGCCCGACGCCGCCGCCCTGTTCGGTCCGGTGTTCGACTGGCCCGACCGGCTGCCGATCATCGCCACCGACGCCCCCCCGCCGGTCACGCCCCCCACCGAGCCCCCCGTGCCCAACGTCCCCAACGAGTCCAACACACTCGTCGGCACCTCGGGCTCCGACGCGCTGACCGGCGGCGCGGGCGACGACACGCTCCGGGGTGAGGCAGGCAACGACACCCTCACCGGCGGCGCGGGCGATGACCTGCTTGAGGGCGGGGCGGGCAGGGACATGGCCGTCTATTCCGGTGACCAGTCGAGCTACACGCTGACGCTGAGCCCGGGCGGCACCACGCTCACCGACCGGCGCGCGGATGGCAACGGCACCGACACGCTCATCGACATG
>NZ_JBSXOE010000025.1:0-139570 GCF_056859295.1 Roseovarius sp. B-10
GTCATCGACCCGTGGCTTGCCGTGCGACTTCGGGAAGAAAGGTGAAATCTTGGCCATCTGCTCGTCGGTCAGCCAGTAGAGTTCGCTCATGTCACCGCTCCGTTTTTCGGGCCGTGAATCACGCAGCGCGTTGGAAATCAGTGCATCCTGACCCTAAGGTGGAGAAAGTTGAATCCCGCCCATTCCCTCCGCCATTTTCCGGATCAGGTGTTTGAAGATTTGGCTCAGGATGCCGGTAACGGGGCTGTCCGGGTAAAGTCGTTTTGGGCGCAACAGGCCTGCGCGCGAAAGCGCTTTTGGCTGAACCGACCAGTTTTCGTCGCCCTCCCGCACGCGCTTGCTTTCGGTCGAGATCACCCCGGATGCATACTTCGGTCCGAGGTCGGGGCGCTGGCCACCGACATGATACTGGTTCAACGCCATACCGATGTGCCCATCGCACGGGCGGGCTCCGTGTCGCAGGGCAACGGCCCAGACCACGGCATCATCGGAGCCGTGTCCCTGAGGGGACCTCGAAGGCTTTCGCTTAGAAAGGCAACGTTCGGCGTCAGATGATCTTGTCGAACAGCGCCCGCACGTTCTCGCGCGTCAGCGTTACCGGGTTGCCGCCGCAGCTGGGATCCGTCAGCGCCAACGCGGTCAGATCGTCGATCCGGTCGCGGCCCACGCCCATCTCTGACAGACGGCGGGGCACGTTCAAGCGGTCGTTCAGCCGCTGCACGAAATCGCGGAACCCGTCGAAGCCGCCTTCGATGCCGAGATAGGCGGCGGCCTTGTCGAACCGGTCCGCAATTTCCGTTGCGTTCAGCTCCAGAACCGCCGGCATGCAGACCGCGTTGGTGGTGCCATGATGGGTGCCGTAGATCGCGCCGATCGGGTGGCTGAGGGCATGAATCGCGCCCAGGCCCTTCTGGAACGCGGTCGATCCCATCGCCGCCGCGCTCATCATATGGGCGCGGGCCTCGATATCGGTGCCGTCGGCATAGGCGCGGGGCAGATACTCCTTGACCAGCCGCATCCCCTCGAGCGCGATGCCCTGGCTCATCGGGTGGTAGTGCGGGCTGGAGAACGCCTCGACACAATGGGCGAAGGCGTCGAGGCCGGTGCCCGCGGTGATGAATTTGGGCATTCCCACGGTCAGTTCCGGGTCGCAGATCACCACGCGCGGCAGCACCTTCGGGTGAAAGATGATTTTCTTCACGTGGGTTTGCGAATTGGTGATGACGCTGGCCCGCCCGACCTCGGAGCCGGTTCCTGCGGTGGTCGGCACCGCGATGATCGGCGCTATGGCCTCTGCATCGGCGCGGGTCCACCAGTCGCCGATATCCTCGAAATCCCAGACCGGGCGGGTCTGCCCGGCCATGAAGGCGACCATCTTGCCCAGGTCCAGTCCCGAGCCGCCGCCGAAGGCGATCACCCCGTCATGGCCCCCATCGCGGAACGCCGCGACGCCGTCGGCGAGGTTGATCTCGTTCGGATTGGGATCGACCTGCGCGAACAGCGCCACCTCGATGCCGGCCTGCGTGAGGATATTCAGCGCCTGGCGCGTGATCGGCAGGTCGGCCAACCCCTTGTCGGTGACCAGCAGCGGTCTGGTGATCCCCGCGTCGGCGCAGGCGCCGGGCAGTTCGTCGATGCGGCCGGCGCCGAACTTGATGGCGGTGGGATAGGTCCAGTTGCCTGTCAGGTTCATGATGCCCCTTTCTTGAAATGATAGGATTTCGGTCTGGTCAGGTTGTGATAGCCAATCACGCTCAGCCCGCCGCCGCGCCCGGTATTCTTGCAGCCGGTCCAGCACAGCGCGGGATCGAGGTAATCGGCGCGGTTCATGAACACGGTGCCGGTTTGAAGCTGTCGACCGATCCGCGCCGCGCGCCCGGCGTCCGGGGTCCAGAGCGCGGCGGTCAACCCGAACTCGCTGTCGTTCATGAGCGCGATGGCGTGGGCGTCGTCGCGGACCGGCATGATGCCCACGACCGGTCCGAAGCTCTCCTCGCGCATCACGCGCATCTCGTGGGTGACGCCGGTCAATATCTGCGGTGTCAGGTAGGCACCGCCGTCATCCTCGGGGAAGGGGTCGATATGCGCGGTGGCACCGGCGGCCACGGCCTCGGCGATCTGGGTGCGTACCAGATCGGCAAAGCGGCGGCTGGCCATCGGTCCGATGGTGGTTTCACTGTTCAGCGGATTGCCCAGCTTCATGGTGCGCACGATGTCGACCGCCTGCGCGACGAAATCGTCATAAAGGCTTTCGTGGACATAAATCCGTTCGATCCCACAGCAACACTGCCCCGAATTGAACATCGCCGCGTCGATGAGTCCGGCCGCGGCCGCGGCCGGATCGGCGTCGTCCAGCACGTAACCGGGATCCTTGCCGCCCAGTTCCAGCCCCAGCGGGGTGAAGGTGCCCGCCGCGGCCCGTTCCATCGCCCGACCGCCCCCGACCGAGCCGGTGAAGTTGACGAAATCGAAGCTGCGCGCGGCGATCAGGGCACTGGTGGTGTCATGGTCGAGAAAGACGTTCTGAAACACGTCGGCTGGCACGCCCGCCTCGACAAAGGCGCGGACCATGCGTTCGCCCACCAGGAGCGTCTGCGTGGCATGTTTCAGCATCACCGTGTTGCCCGCGATCAGCGCCGGGGCGACGGTGTTGATCGCCGTCATCCACGGATAGTTCCAGGGGGCGATCACCAGCACCACCCCGTGTGGCTCCCGCTCGATCCGGCGCTCGAAGGCGCCGCTGGATTCGATCACGATGGGCGCCAGCGCCGCCTCGGCGATGTCCGCCATGTGGCTGCCGCGCTCCTCGAAGCCGCCGAATTCGCCGCCGTAGCGGACCGGGCGGCCCATCATCCGGGCCAGTTCCGGCACGATCTCGTCGTTCATCTCGCCCACGCGGGCGATGCCCTTGCGCACCAGGTCGACCCGATCGGCCAGTGGCCGGGCTGCCCAGTCGGCTTGTGCGGCGCGCGCCCGCGCCACCGCGCCGTCCGCCTCTGCGCGGCTCAGGACCGGGCGTTCGGCGAACACCGATCCGTCGATCGGCGAGATGCATGTCAGTGTTTGCGTCATGATATCCTCTTCAGGCGCGCTCAAAGCCGCGGGCGATCTCGTAATCGGTCACCACGCGGTCGAATTCCTCCTGCTCCCAGCGGGCGGCGCGCACATAGTGATCGACGACCGCATCGCCGAAGGCCGCGCGCAGCATGGCCGAGCCCTCCAGCGCGTCGGCGGCGTCGCGGAGGGTGCGGGGAATGTGGTTGTCATCCTCTGCCTCGTAGGCGTCGCCGGACAGAGGCGGCTGCAGGTCCATCTCGTCCTCGATCCCCTTGATTCCGGCCGCGATCTGCGCGGCCATCGCGAGATAGGGGTTGAGGTCGGACCCACCGATCCGGCATTCGATCCGCACCGCCTTCGTGCCTTCGCCGCACAGGCGGAACCCGGCGGTGCGGTTGTCCACCGACCAGGCGGCACCGGTAGGGGCGAACGTGCCCTTCTGGAACCGCTTGTAGCTATTCACATAGGGCGCGAGGAACACGGTCATGTCGGGCGCGTGGGCGATCAGCCCGGCCAGGTAGTTGTGCATCAGCTGCGACATGCCATGCGAGCCCTCGGCGTCGTGAAAGGCGTTGTGGCCATCGGCCCACAAGGACTGATGCACATGGCTGGAGCTGCCGACCCGGTCGGCGTGCCACTTGGGCAGGAAGCTGGCCGCGTGGCCCTGTGCCCAGGCGATTTCCTTGACCGCGTTCTTGGCGATCGCATGATAATCGGCGCAATCCAGCGCCGGGCCGTATTTGATGTTCAGCTCGGCCTGGCCGGTTTCGGCCTCGCCCTTGGTGTTCTCGACCGGAATCCCGGCCGCGCGAAGATGGTTGCGCACCGGGCGCAGCACATGCTCTTCCTTGGTGGTCTGGAGGATGTGGTAATCCTCGTTATAGGCGCTGATCGGCTCCAGGTCGCGAAAGCCCGACTTGCGGATCTCGTCATAGCCTTTCGCGAACAGGAAGAATTCCAGCTCGGTCGCCATCATCGGGGTCAGGCCCATACCGGCCAGCCGCGCGATCTGGCGCTTGAGAATGGTGCGCGGGCTGTGCGGCACCTCTTCGTGGGTGTGGTGGTCCAGCACGTCGCACAGCACCATCGCCGTTCCCTCCAGCCACGGCACCGGGCGCAGCGTGTCGAGGTCGGGCCTCATCACGTAATCGCCATAGCCCCTGCGCCAGCTGGTGGCGGCATAGCCCTCGACGGTGAACATCTCGAGATCGGTGGCCAGCAGGTAGTTGCAGCAATGGGTTTCCTCCCACGCGCCTTCGATGAAATGCTCGGCCACGAAGCGCTTGCCCATCAGGCGGCCCTGCATGTCCACGAGGCAGACGAGAACGGTGTCGATCTCGCCGCGGGCGGTCTTTTCCTTGAGAGTTTCGAATGTCAGAGGCGCGGGCATGGGTCGGATCCTGTCCTGTCGGGTTCGATCATCTGTGCGGATGCCCCGGCATGGGGCCGGGGCATCCCTGGTTGGTGGGTGGCCCGAGGGCCTCAGCCGTAGCGATAGGGCCGACCGGCGAGGCGCATGACCTCGTTGTACTCGCGGATGATGCCGACCACCTTCTCACGGACCGGGTCCCCTTCGGTGAGTTCGTTCCAGAACGTCTGGGCGGCGCTTTCCACGGTCTCCCATTCCTCGTCGGGGATCGTGGTCAGCTTCATCTTCTCGCCATTCACGCGAAGCCCTGCCTCGCCGCCCCAATACCACCACTGACGGTAGTAGTGCGACTGCTCCATGCAGACTGTCAGCAGCGTCTTGAGCCGGTCGGGCAGCTCCTCCCAACGCGACATGTTGGCAAAGAAGTGGCCGATCCAGGCCCCCGAGATATTGTTGGTCAGGAAATAATCGGTCACGTCGGCCCAGCCCACCGTGTAGTCCTCGGTGATGCCCGACCAGGCGATACCGTCGAGCTCGCCGGTCTGCACCGCGACCTCGATATCCTCCCATGGCAGGGTGACGGGCACCACGCCGAACTGCGACAGGAAGCGTCCGGCGGTCGGGAAGGTGAAGATGCGCTTGCCCTTCATGTCAGCCAGGCTGTGGATCGGATCCTTGGTCGCGAAATGGCAGGGATCCCAGGACCCGGCCGAGATATGCTTGACCCCGACCTTGGCGTATTCTTCTTCCCAGATTTCCTTCAGGCCATACTGGTTGAACAACACCGGCACATCCAGCGAATAGCGCGTGCCGAAGGGGAAGTAGCCACCGAAGACCCGCACCGCCGTGGGCGAGGCCATCGAATCGTCGTCCGACTGCACCGCGTCGATCGTGCCGCGCTGCATGGCGCTGAACAGCTCGCCCGTGGGCACCAGTTGGTCCGCGAAGTAGAGTTCGATCTGCATCTCGTCGCCGGCGATCGCATTGAACTTGTCGATCGCGGGCTTGACCACATGCTCGGCCAGCGCGGCGCCGGCATAGGTCTGCATGCGCCACGTGATCCTGGATTGCGCGATCGCGGGCGCGGCGAGCGAAGCGCCAACCGCACCGGCACCGGCACTCGCGATGAACTTGCGTCTTGTCGTCGTCATTTTCTCTCTCCTATTGGTTGAGGCCCCGTTTTATCGGGGTTCTGGGTTAGTTTCCGTAGACCTGCCCGGGCAGCCACAGCGCGATTTGCGGAAATACCATCACCAGCGCCAGCGCCAGCGCCATCACCAGAACGAACGGAACGATCGAGCGGTAGATGTCCTTGAGGCCGATTTCCGGCGGCGCCATTGCCCGCATCAGGAAAAGATTGTAGCCGAAGGGCGGCGTCATGTAGGCGATCTGCGTGGTGATCGTGTAGAGCACGCCATACCAGATCAGGTCGAAACCGAGTTGATCGACCAGCGGAACATAGAGCGGCGCAACGATGACCAGCATGGCCGTATCGTCGAGGAACGTGCCCATCACGATGAAGCTGAGCTGCATCAGGATCAGGATCCCCCAGGGGCCGAGGCCCAAATTGGTGAACACCCCCTCGATCGCGCGCACCGCGCCCAGCCCGTCAAAGATCGCGCCGAAGGCCAGTGCCGCCAGGATGATCCACATGAACATGCAGGATATGGCCAGCGTGCTGCGCACCGAGTTCTCGAAGACCTCGCGCGTCATGCGGCCCTTCACCACCGCTGCCAAGAACGCCGTCATCGCGCCGATGGCCGAGCTTTCGACGAGCGAGGTCCAGCCGTTCACGAAGGGGACCATCATCGTCATGAATATGACCAGCGGCAGGATGCCCGCGCCCAGCAGGCGGATCTTCTCACGCCGGGAAATGCCCTCGCGCTCTGCCGCGGGCAGAACCGGACCCAGCTCCGGCTGAATCCGGCAGCGCAGCGCGATGTAGAGGATGAAGAGGCCCGCCATCATCAGGCCGGGCAGCGCCCCCGCCAGCCACAACTGGCCAACCGGTTGGCGCGCGATCATCGCGTACAGAACCAGCACCACCGAGGGTGGCACGAGGATGCCCAGGCTGGACCCGGCCTGAATTACACCGGTGACCATGGTCTTGTCATAGCCGCGGCGCAGCAACTCGGGCAGGGCGATGGTCGCGCCGATCGCCATGCCGGCCACGGACAGCCCGTTCATCGCCGAGATCAGCACCATCAGCCCGATCGTACCGATCGCCAACCCACCGCGTATCGGCCCCATCCAGACGTGAAACATGCGATAGAGGTCGTCGGCGATGCGGCTTTCCGACAGCACATAGCCCATGAATATGAACATCGGCAGCGTCAGTAGCGGATACCACTTCATCAGCTTCATCGCCGCCGAGAACGGGATCGTGACGCCACCCGTGCCCCACAACAGGACCCCGGCCAGGGCGCCGACGAATCCGATGGCGGCAAAGACCCGCTGCCCGGTCATGAGCATCAGCATCATGCCCGCGAACATCACCAGCGCGATCATCTCGTGCGCCATCAGATTTCTTCTCCGCGAATGCGGCCGATATCACGGAGGAACTCCGCGCTGGCCTGAAGGATCATCATCACGATGCCGATGCACATCACCAGCTTTATGGGCCACAGATAGGGGCGCCAGGCGGTCGGGCTCCGTTCCATGCGGCCCAGAATCTCGCCGACGCCGGACAGCCCGTCGCTGAAGAAGGACGAGATCAGCGCGCCGTAGAATTCCGACGGCGTCATGCCGAAATAGCCCAGGGAATAGGCCATCGACCCGAGGCCGCCCAGCAGTAGAACGACGAGAAAATAGAGCAGGAACAACACCGTGAACGCATCCACCCAGGCCCGCGTGTGGGGCGACCATTGGCCGTAGAAGAGATCCATGCGCACGTTGGAGCCAAGCTGGATCGAGTAGGGGCCGCCGAGGATGTAATACGCCACCATCGTGAACTGGGCCATTTCGAGCGTCCAGAGCGAGGGCAGAAAGAACGTCTTCGAGACCGAGGACCACAACAGGATGCCGATCAGCACGAAGATGAGATACATCGCGCACCGGCCGAGTGCCCGGTTCACCCGGTCAACACCGCGGACATAGGCCCAAACAAGCCTAGGCATGGGCTCCCTCCCGCGACCAGACCGATTCGACCATGAGCGCGGGGTCGAGCAGGCGCTTCACTTCACTGGCCATCCGTTCCTCGCCGCGCGTGTCGGCCAGCAGGTCGCTGCGAATCTCGATCATCACGTTGGGTAGCCCGCGCGCGACGCCGTGCAGCCCAAGGCTGTGGGTCACGTCGTCCCCGGGGCCATAGGGAGCATTGCGCTGGATGTCGCGCCCGGGCAGGGCGTCGGCCGCTGCAAGCATGGCATCGGCGAGGCGGCTGTCGCTGTCGTGCAGGATGCCGATTTCCACGTCCCGGGGCTGGCCGTGGAACACTGGCGTAAAGCTGTGGATCGTGACCAGCGCGGTGCGGGCACCGCGCGCGGCGCGGGAATCCAGCACCCGGCTGACCGCCGCGCAGAACGGGCGATACACGGCGGCGAGGCGGTCCGCGCGTGCCGCGGCGTCCAGCCCCGCATTGCCGGGAATGTCGCCCCTCTCCGTCTGCGCGGGCATGGCGCTGGGGCTCTCGGGCGCGCGATTGCAATCATAGACCAGCCGCGACACCCGTCCGGCGATCAGCGGCGCGTTCAGCGCCCGCGACAAGTGCCGCGCCACGCCCAGCGCGCCCGGATCCCAGGCGACATGGCTGCCGCGCACCTCGTCGGTCAGGCCAAGGCCGTTCAGCGGTGCGGGAATCGCGTTCGAGGCGTGTTCGCAGATCAGCACGACATCGCCCGTGCCATCGGGGTTGATGACATCTGCGGCCGGTCCAAAATTCGCGTTGCTGACAGTGGTCAAGACACCCCCCGAGCTTTGTTCAATTATTTTCTGTATTTTTTTATTCTGTCAATATATCTTCAGAAGAGAATTTCATGGCCGTCCCCGATGCACGGATCTTGTGCGAGGCGCGGGCGCAGTGATTGCATGGGGGCAAGACGGGAACGCCACAATGCCCGAGCCGACCAAGACAGTGCGCGACCTGATCCGCACGGAATACGATCAGCTCACCCAGTCCGAGCGCAAGCTCGCCAATGCGCTGCTCGAGAATTACCCGGCGGCGGGGCTGGCCTCGATCACGATCGTGGCCGCGAATGCCGGCGTTTCGACCCCGACGGTTGCGCGGATGGTCAAGAAGCTGGGTTTCCAGAGCTTTCCGCAGTTCCACCAGGTGCTTCGCGACGAGTTGGAGGCGACGGTCTCGGGCCCGGTGAAGAAGCGCGAGCGCTGGGCATCCGAAGCGCCGGAATCGCATATCCTCAACCGTTTCGCCGATGCGGTGATGCAGAACATGCGCCAGACATTGTCGCATGTGGACACCGGACGATTCGACGCCGCGGTGCACCGCATGGCCGATTGCGATGGGCAGCTATTCGTGGTCGGCGGTCGGGTGACCCGGGCGCTGGCGGATTACGCCTTCACCCATCTTCAGGCGATTCGCCCGCGGGTCACGCATATGACCTCTTCGGCCGCCACCTGGCCGCATTACGTGCTGGACATGACGCACGGTGACGTTCTGTTGATGTTCGATATCCGCCGCTATGAAACGAACCTCCTGCGGCTGGCAGAACTGGCCAAGGATCGCGGCGTGACCGTGATCCTGATCACCGATCAGTGGACCTCGCCGGTGAGCAAGATCGCCGACCAGATATTCAACTGCTGGGGCGAGATTCCGTCGGCCTGGGATTCAAACATCTCCACCATGATGTTGCTGGAGGCGCTGATCGCCGCGGTGCAGGAGACCTCCTGGACCGACACCCGCGCCCGGTTCGAGGAACTGGATGGTATCTTCGACCTCACGCGGCTCTACAAGAAATCCACCTGAGTGGTCCCGGCCAAGCGGCGTTTGGTATGCGTTGGGTTACCGTTCGCGTTCGACATACAGTCGCGCCGTCGATCCTGGCAGATGCTCCGACGTTGCGAGCGCGTCTCTCGCTCAGTAATCCCTTGTTTTTATGTCACTTGTCGTCACGATCCGGTTCTCGCGCAGCCAGTCGCGGAACTCGTCCCAGCCGGGGCGACCGCGTAATTCGGCGATCTTGGCGCGGTGCCAGTCGCAGGCCTCCACATGAAGCGGGCCAAGCACCGGATCGGCGCGGAGCGCGTCGAGGATGGGGCGCATCCGCGCGGCATGGGGCGCGATGCTGCGATCCTCGGTGCGGTTCACGTTCATGTCGGACCAGTAATGCTCGGTCTGCTCGCGGGCGATGTGGTTGGTGCGCCCGCGGTCGCGCTTGACGAGGAAGCTGTCGATGGAGCGCACCGAATAGTGGTGCAGCCGCGCGAAGCGGTGGCTGAAGCCGGGCCAGGCGCGCCATCCCACTTGGCTCATCTCCCGCAGGTTGCCGCCGCAATCGGACCAGCGCACATCCCCCTCGCGATCCTCGGGCACGCCCTTGGGGCGGTGGGGGTTATACTTGCGGAAAAGCCCGTTGTTGCGGAACAGGGTCTTGAAACCCGTGGCGCGGCCGTTGGCGGGATCGTCCTCGATATCGGCGAGGGTAAACTGCTCGGTCACCGGGCGATCCTCGTAGCCCTCGACCCCGCCGCAGCCAAAGAGCTTCCACACGAACGACACCGCATCGCAATCGCCCATGGCGGATATCATTCCCGGCAGGGTCGTCAGACCTTCGCGCAGGTTGATGAACTCGTCCACGTCGAGGCACATCAGCCAATCGGCCTCGCGCACCCAGGGATGCGCGGTGGCACGGCGCAGCGCCTTGTGCTGCGGCGGCGACCCGTCCGACACATCGTTGGGCCGGTGGCTGGCATAGCCCAGCTCGGTCAGCCGGTCGGCAATCAGGTCGGTGCCGTCCTCGCAATCATTGGTAAAGATGACGAAGCCGGTGAACCCGATGGCGAGGTTGTGCGCCACCCATTCGAGGATGAACGGCCCCTCATTCTTCATCGTGGTCATGATGACATGGCTGCCGCCGAGGGCGGGCGCGGGAAGCGCGGCTGCAAACTCCTGCGGCACGGTCATTCGGCGGCCTCGCGCTTGATCTTGCGAAAAGCAGGACTGACGATCCGCGCGAGCCGATCGTGCCCGCGCTCCTGAAGGTTGGTCTGCAAGGCCTTGCGATACCACGGCAGGAGGCGGCGCTCGCGGTAGAGGGTATAGAACACCGAGGGCGTCAGCGTCCCGTCGAGCGCGTGCTGCATGACCGGCTTCAATAGGTTGGCCCGGCGCAGGAATACCGGCGAGAAATGCCCCGAACACCATGTCTTGAGCGGGGTGACGTTGTCACCCTCCAGCCGCTCGACGTGGCGGCGGTCGGGGGGGAAGAACGGATCGTAGAGCACGAAGACGCGTTCTGCCTCGTCGATCTCGAAGGCGGCATCGGAATGCGGCAGGGACCAGTCGCGCGCGCGCCCCATGCCGAACCGCTCTTCCCACGGCACGAGCGCTTCATCGAGCGTGGTCTGCGGGTTGAAGCTGATGACCGTGGCGCCGGGTGCGAGCGACGAGAAGGCCAGCGCCGCGAAACCGCCCATAGAGGTGCCGGTCAGCCAGACCTTGTCGAACTCCGCGAACAGCCCGTCATCGCTGAGCTTTTCGAGATACGCGATGAGTTGCGGGCAGCGGTACCAGTCCTTGCGCCGCGCCATGACCGACAGGTGCGAGCAGCCGTTCTCGCGTACGAAGCGATAGGCCCAGGGCTCGCGCCCGGGCGAGAGGTCGTTGACGTTGGACAGGTTGTCGAAGGTCACGACAAGCCGCGCGGGATCGCGGCGGATGCACATGACAGCATGATGTTCGAGCCGGGTGTAAAACCCCTGCCGGTCACCGCCGGTATGAATCTCGGCGAACCACTCGGGCAGCGCGGGTTCCGTAGACGCCGTATCTTGCGCTTCGCCCGCGCTCTCTGTCTCGGGGGCGGGGGGCGGGGCCGCTGCGGGAAGAATCTTCGCCAGCGTCTCGCGCTCCTCGGCCACGAGGGCGGTTTGCGCGCCGGCCACCCCGTGCAGCGCCATCAGCTCTGCAATCTGCGCCTCCAGCGCCGCGGCGCGTGGCCCGATCGCGTGCGGCGGCCCGTCGATCGCCGCCAGATCGGCGAGGCGGGCGAGCATTGCCTCGGGGCCGGGCTGTTGCTTGGCCGGCAGGTGCTGCGCGCGCAGAAGCAGGGTTTCCGAGGTGGGGGCCGCTATGTGCAGGACCGAGGCGCGCGCCATCGCATCGCCATGCCCGGACCGTGCCCAGGCCACGCGGCTATGCGGCTCGGGCAGGGCCTTGCCGTCGCCGTCCACCCAGTTGACCGGCCTGCCACCCGTAACCGGCCCCACCGGCACCTCGGGGGTGCGTGCCGAAAAGAGGCCCAGCCGCACCACGCTGCGCAAGGGCGCGCCTGATCCGGGCGTGGCCACCGGGCGGGCCAAGTGCAGCACCGGTCCCGGTGCGTGATGCTCGTGCCCCCCGATCCCCGCCTCGCAGACCGGCACCGACAGGACATCCGCCCCCCCGGCCCCGCGCATCAGCGAGGGGATGGTCTGTGCCGTGCTGTGGATGCGAAAATACTCGTCCGGCCCTAGAAAGAGGCCATAGCCACCACTCTCCGCGCCCTCTATGCCGCCTGCCCGCAGGGCGGAATTGTGCGGCTCTTCCTTCATGTCGGGATCGACGCCCACCGGCACGATCCGCACCAGCCCCGCCGCCTCAAGCGCATTCAAAAGGGGGTGCGCGGTGGCCTGCCTGCGGTCGATCAGCACGTTGACGATGCTGGCCCCCAGCATTCGGTGCCACGCCAGCCATTCCAGGAAGGCGGAGGTGGGGCGCACCAGAGAGGTGCTCAGCACTAGCCTGGACCCTGCTGGCATAAACCGACCTACTCCTTCGCCACTGCCCGGCAGCGGGAGCGCTTGCGACTGTTTCCCTTGAGTGTATAGAGTTTTCCACAACGGGAAAAGGTTGTTTTATGTCGAATGCGCCCGACAATGCTGCCGATCCGGGCCGCGGCCTGTTTATCGGTTTGCGCAAGGATCAGCTTGGCGCGCGGCTGCTGATGATGCTCAACAGCATCCGTCTGGCCGAGGATTACGGCACCGATTTCCGCATCAACTGGTTCCCGCGCGGGGCGATGGCGCCCAAGCTCGACACGCCCGCAGACCTCTTTGCCCCGGACTTCATCAAGCGGCATTTCATCGACAACGCCGATTTCGAGGCGCTGGATGCGCAGACCGAACCGCTCCGAACCTTTCTGAAGGACCGCACGCCCGACCGGCTCGAGGCGCATCTCGCGGGCGGGGGGCATGTGCTGCTCGACGAGGGTTTCGAGATCGTGGAGTTCCCTTGGGAGGACGGCGGCGATCTGCGCGGGCGGTTCCGCGGCTTCATCGCCCGGATCGGGTTCAACCCGGTGGTCGCGCGCCACATGGCAGCAATCGAGGCGGCGATGGCCGCGCAGGGCGGTCGCACCATCGCCTACCACATCCGCCGCGGCGACATCCTCAACGAAGAACCGTGGAAGCACAAGGAATGGCCCGCCAAGATCGAGCCGGACGAGCTTTACTCGGCCTACCTCGAAAAGAACGCCGATGCCGGCGCGCTGGTCTTCTCCGATCAGCCCGAGAGCATCGCCCGCTTCACCGCCGCGCACGCACAGGTGGCGCGGATCGACGATCTGGTGGACATCTCCGCCTGCAAGCCGGTGCAGCGCGATTTCCTCGAGCTTTACGCCATGTCCCGCGCCAGCGAGATCGTGGCGCCGCCGATCAGCGCCTTCAGCCGCGCCGCTGCACGCCTGAGCGGGCAGGAGCGCAAGTGCTTTCATGAGGTCATGACCGTCCCCGAGCGCGAGGCCGCCTACGAGCGCCTGCTAGAGCGGTTCGGGCGCGGCGTGTCGGAATTCATCACCCCGAGCGAGGCCGCGCATGTCTATATCAAGCTGGCCCGCCGGTTGCAGGAATCCGGCCGGGACGAGGCCGCATGGGACATCGGCGAGGCGATCCTCGCAGCGGGCGCCGACAACGCGTTCCTGCCCCTGATGCAGGCGATTTGCGGCATCTACCTGCACCGCTGGGACGAGGCCCTCGCCCATGTCCGCGCCGCCCTTGCCCATCCCAACCTATGGCAGGAAAACACCGTCACCGCGCTCGCGGTGGAGGCGCATATCCTCGGCGCGCTGGGGCGTCGGCACGGGGCGCGGCGGTCCTTTCTGCGGGCGTTCTGGCAAAAACCGATGCTGCCCGACGTGACCGTGATCGGCACTTTCATGATCAAGCGGCGTCGCCTGCGCCCCGGACGTGTGCTGCCCTTCGACCGCGACACGCTCCTGATGCTGCCCATCCCCTACCAGCAGACCAACATCCTCGTACAGCAGGCGCGCATCCTGCGCCGGCGCGCCTCGGATCTCTCGACCATCGCCATCGAGTGGCCGGATTTCGCTATCGACGGCAAGGTGGCGCGGCTTCTGGACAGCCCCCGCGATCTCGCCGCCCTGCGCGACCGGATCGAGGCCGATCCGCGCTTTGCCCCCGGCACGCTGCCCGACAGTTTCTGCGCGCTTCTCGAGGCGCGGATGGGCCGGATAGAGGCGGCACTGACGCGCAACTCCGAGGCGCGCGCAGCCAACCCCGACGCACCCCTCATTGCCAAGCGGCAGGCGGAAATCCTTTCGCTAGGAGGCGATCACGCGGGTGCGCTCAAGGAAATCGAGGCGTGCCGCGCCATGGCACCGGATCATGCCTTCTGGCACTACCTGACGGGGCGGATTCACCTCGCGGCGGGCGATGCGGCGGCGGCGCGCGCGGCGATGGAGCGCGCGGCTGAGATGGATGACAGCACCGCCGAACTGCACAGCCGCCTTGCCGATCTCTGCCGCGCGGATGGCGACGAGGCGGCAGCGATCGCCGCCCTCGACCGCGCCGCCGAAATCGCCCCCAACCAGCAACGTTACGCCAACCGGCGCGCACGGCTCATGCGCAACAGCGCCTGAACTCAGTTGCCGCGCGCCAGCCGCAATCGCGCTCAGGCGCGGCTGGACATGCGGCTCGACAGCAGATCGCCTGTCTCGGTCAGGATCGGGTAGGCCACCATGGTAAAGGCGGTGTTGACCTGCTTGAGCGAGCGCAACGTCTCCTGGTGGATGTTGCTGGTCTCGATGCTTTCGGTCAGCCCCTCGCGAAGCCGCCCAAGATGGGCGCGCTGCAGGCGTGCCTCGATATCGCGGATCGTGTCCTTTTCAGCCACGAGGTCGCGCGCGTCATCGGGATGCTGGGACATCATCAGCGCCAGCGCCTGCTGCGCGTTGGCCAGCACGCGGTCGTGGAAGTCGCAGATTTCCTCCCAGCCGGGGCGCGAGAAATGCACACCTTCGCGGTGAAGCCGCTGCGCCAGCCCCAGCATGGAGGTCGCGATCGTGTCGCTCGCAGCTTCGAAATGCGCGGCGATCCCTGATAGGTCCATCGCGCGCTGGCTACGCTCGGCATCGAGACCCGCGCGGTTGAGCTGCGCGAGGTAGAGCTTGGTCTCGAGGTGGCGCTTGCGCACGCTCTCGGCGCTGTCGGTCACCGCCTGTGCCCCGGCCTCGTCCCACTGCTCGAACAGCTTTGGCACCGGGCGCAGCATCGTCTCGACGGTTTCGCCGATGCGGATCACCTCGCGCATGGCGCACGAGAGGGCGCGGTCCGGCGCGTCGAGCGCGGCGGGGTCGAGCGCGGTCATGTGCACCAGCCCCGATGGCGCGCCCGGGGCGTTGACGAGGTGCCGCGCCAGACGGTCGGCCAGCGTCACCAGCGGCAGGCAGAACAGGAGAAGCCCGAGATTGAACGCGATGTGCAGGTTGATCGCCTGCGTGACCGGCGACGCGCCCAGCCAGTCGAGCGGTGGCTGTAGCGCGGTGAGCACGGCCAGCACGAGGCCGGCCGCCCCGCCCCGCAGTACCAGATTGGCCATGACGACACGGCGCGCCTCGGGCTGTGCGGCCAGCGTCAGCACCACCGCGATGGCCGCGCCGCCCATGTTCGCGCCGAGGATCAGCGCGATCGCCGCCGCGAGCGGCATCAATCCCTGTGCCACCAGCGTCACGAAGAGCAGCACCGCAGCGACCGAGGAATGCACCAGCCATGCGAACAGCGCACCGATCACGAAGGCGGAGAGCGTGTCGCGCGCCAGATACTGCATCGCCGCGCCCGCCGCCGCGCTATCGAGAAGCGGCGAGGTCGCCATGCGCAGCATGTCCAGGGACACGAAGATCAGCCCCAGCCCGATCAGGATACGCCCGGTCTGGCGAACGCGCCTCTGTCGCCCGCGCAGGAACAGCACAACGCCCACGAGCAACAGCACCGAAATCAGCCAGGACAGCCGTACCATCAGCAGCTTGGCCACCAGCGCCGAGCCAAGATCGGCACCGAGCACCATCGCCAGCCCCGCCGCCGCCGGCACGGCCCCCGCCGCGACGAAATTGGCCACGAGTATGGCAACGGCGGTCGAACTTTGCAGCGCCATCGCGCAGCCGCCCCCCGTCATCGCAGCGAGCAGGCGGCTCTGCCCCGACCGGCGCAGCCACAGGCGCAACCGCGCCGCGAAGGCACGCTCGACCCCGGTGCGCACCAGACGCACCGACCAGATCAGCAGCGCCGCGGCCCCTGCAATCTGTAGAAAAAACACGGTGAGACTAGGGCTATCCAAACCGACCTTCCATATCGCGTTGATTTGCGCGGAGGAATAACCTGCTCCCTACCGCCGCCGGATGCAATCGGCATAGCACGCGCGTCAGGGTAATGTAACGATGATGTGACAGATTTATGACAGAACCTTACCCAAGGATGCGCGGCAGGCGCAGCCCGTGTTCTCGGGCACAGGCGAGCGCGTCCTCGTAGCCCGCATCCGCGTGCCGCCAGACCCCGCTCGCCGGGTCGTTCCACAACACCCGTTCCAGCCGTTTCGCCGCCTCTGGCGTGCCATCGGCCACCACCACCATGCCCGCGTGCTGCGAAAATCCCATGCCCACGCCGCCGCCATGATGCAGGCTCACCCAGGTCGCGCCCGAGGCGGTGTTCACCAGCGCGTTGAGCAGCGGCCAGTCGGACACGGCATCCGAGCCGTCCTTCATCGCCTCCGTCTCGCGGTTGGGCGAGGCGACCGAGCCGGAATCGAGATGGTCTCGCCCGATCACCACCGGCGCGCTCAACTCGCCACTCGCCACCATCTCGTTGAACGCCAGCCCCGCTCGATGCCGGTCGCCCAGCCCGATCCAGCAGATCCGCGCAGGCAAGCCCTGAAAGGCGATCCGCTCACGCGCCATGTCGAGCCAATTGTGCAGCTTGGTGTTCTCGGGGAACAGCTCCTTCATCTTGGCGTCGGTGCGGTAGATATCCTCCGGGTCGCCCGACAGCGCACACCACCGAAACGGGCCGATGCCCCGGCAGAACAGCGGCCGGATATAGGCGGGCACGAAGCCGGGAAAGCCAAAGGCATTCTCCAACCCCTCATCCAGCGCCACCTGCCTGATATTGTTGCCGTAATCGAGCGTCGGCACGCCTGCGTTCCAGAAATCCACCATCGCGGCGACATGGGTCTTCATGCTTGCCCGCGCCGCGCGCTCCACCGCCTTCGGGTCGCTCTCGCGCTTCTCGCGCCACTCCGCCATGCTCCAGCCCTGCGGCAGGTAGCCGTTGACCGGGTCATGCGCGCTCGTCTGGTCCGTGACGATATCGGGCCGGATGCCGCGCCGGTAAATCTCGGGGAAGACATCGGCGGCGTTGCCGAGAAGGCCCACGGATTTCGCCTCGCCCGCCGCGGTCCAGCGCTCGATCATGGCGAGCGCCTCGTCGAGACTATCGGTCCGCTCGTCCACGTATCGCGTGCGAAGGCGGAAATCTATGCTGTCAGGGTTGCACTCCACTGCGAGGCAGCAGGCCCCGGCCATCACGGCGGCCAGCGGCTGCGCGCCGCCCATGCCGCCAAGCCCGCCGGTCAGGATCCACTTGCCCGCCAGGTCACCGCCGTAATGCTGCCGCCCGGCCTCAGCAAAGGTCTCGTAGGTGCCCTGCACGATGCCCTGAGACCCGATATAGATCCATGATCCGGCAGTCATCTGCCCGTACATCATCAGCCCCTTGCGATCCAACTCGCTGAAATGGTCCCAGGTGGCCCAATGCGGCACGAGGTTCGAGTTGGCGATCAGCACGCGGGGCGCGTCGGCATGCGTCTTGACGATGGCAATCGGCTTGCCCGACTGCACCACCAGCGTCTCGTCAGCCTCCAGGTCCTTCAGGCTGTCCACGATGCAATCGAAATCCGCCCACGTCCGCGCCGCGCGCCCGATGCCGCCATAGACGACTAGCTCGTGCGGGTTCTCGGCCACGTCGGGGTGCAGGTTGTTCATCAGCATCCGCAGCGGCGCCTCGGTCTGCCAGCTCTTGGCGTTCAGTTCGGGGCCGGTGGGGGGATAGACATCGCGGGTATTCTTGCGGGGATCGGTCATCACGGTCTCCAGTCCGACAGGGTATCAAAGATGGGGCGCAGTGTGGAGCGCAGGCGCTCTGCGCGGCGCGCGTCATAGGCCCACGGTGGCGTCTCGGCGGCGAGGTAGGTGCTCTGCGCCAGTTCCATCTGGATCGCGTGCAGCCCCTCGCCGGGGCGGCCATAGTGGCGCGTCGTCCAGCCGCCCTTGAAGCGGCCATCGGTGACGGTCGTGTATCCGTCCGCCGCGCGGCAGACCGCCTCGACCGCCTCCGCGATCCCCGGCGCGCAGGTCGAGCCACCGTTGGTTCCGATATTCAGATCGGGCAGGGTGCCCTCAAACAGGAATGGAATACGTGAGCGTATGGAATGGCAATCGTAAAGAATGGCAAAGCCGTTCCGCGCGCGCACGCGCTCCAATTCCGCCGCCAGCGCGGCGTGGTAGGGCGCGTGATACGCCGCGCGCCGCGCCTCCACCTCCGCTGCGTCCGGCTCTTTCCCATCCTGCCAGATCGGCAGGCCATCAAAATCGGTCAGCGGCACCAGCCCCGTTGTGTTCTGCCCGGGATAGAGGGTCTCGTCGTCGGGCGCGCGGTTCACGTCGATCACGTAGCGATGCGCGCGTGTGCGCACCGTCGTCACGCCCTCGACCAGCCCATCGTAAAGCCGCTCGATATGCCAATCGGTATCCGCCAGTGCCCGACCCGTCTCATTGAGCCGCGTCTCTATCTCCGGCGGTACATACGTGCCCGTATGCGGCAGACCCAGCACCAGCGGGCCATCCCCTTGCATCACCTCGATCATAGCGCCAGCTCCAGCCCCGCCGCCCGCACCAGCGCGCCCTCGCGCATCAGCGCGGCGGCCGCCTCCAGATCGGGGGCCATGTAGCGATCCGCCCCGAGGCTCGGCACCACCCCCCGCAGGCACGCCACGGCATCCCGCAACGGCCCAGAGGTCTCCAGCGGCGCGCGCGCCTCAATGCCCTGCGCGGCACAGATCGCCTCGACACCCAGGATCACCGACAGGTTGCGGGTCATGTGCCTAAGCCGATACGCGGCGTGTGCCGCCATGCTCACATGGTCTTCCTGATTGGCGGATGTGGGCGTGCTGTCGATGGTGCAGGGATGCGCCAGGTGCTTGTTCTCGCTCATCAGCGCAGCGGTCGTCACCTCGGCGATCATCAGGCCCGAATTCAGCCCCGGATCGGGCGTGAGGAACGGCGGCAAGTCGAAGGACAACGTCGGATCGACCATCAGCGCCACGCGCCGTTGCGCGATGGCCCCCACCTCGGAAATCGCCATCGCCATCGTATCGGCGGCGAATCCCACCGGTTCGGCATGGAAATTCCCGCCCGACAGGATCGCGCCGTCATCGGTCAGCACCAGCGGATTATCCGTCACCGCGTTGGCCTCCACCTCCAGCGTCCGCGCGGCCCAGCGGATCAGGTCGAGCGCCGCACCCGTCACCTGCGGCTGACAGCGGATGCAATAGGGGTCCTGCACCCGGGTGTCACCCTCGCGGTGGCTCTCGCGAATGACGCTGCCGTCCATCAGCGTGGCCATCGCGGCGGCCACGTCGATCTGCCCGCGATGCCCGCGCAGATCGTGGATCATCGGGTGCAGCGGCGCGGTCGAGCCCATGATCGCGTCGGTCGAGAGCGCCGAGGTCACTACCGCCCCGCGCGTGAGCGTCATCGCCTCGAACAGCCCGCCTAGCGCGCAGGCTGTGGAAAACTGCGTGCCGTTGATCAGCGCCAGCCCCTCCTTGGGGCCGAGCACCACGGGGGCGAGCCCCGCCCGCGACAGCGCCACGCCGCCCGGCAGCGTCTCGCCTTCGTATACCGCCTCGCCCGCGCCGATCATGACCGCCGCCATATGCGCCAATGGGGCCAGATCGCCCGATGCGCCGACCGAGCCTTGCGCCGGGATAACCGGTACGACACCGGCGGCCAGCATCCCCTCGATCAGCGCGCATATGTCCCACCGCACACCGGACGCGCCACGCCCCAATGACAATAGCTTCAGCGCCATCATCAGCCGCGTGGTCGGGGTATCCAGCGTTTCACCAACGCCGCAGCAATGCGACAGGATCAGGTTACGCTGAAGCTGCGTGGTGTCCCCGGGCGCGATCTTGACCGAGGCGAGTTTGCCGAAGCCGGTGTTGACGCCGTAAACCGCAGCCTCCCCTTGCGCCGCCCGTTCGACCAGCGCCGCCGCGCGTCCGATTCCCTCGCGCGACGCCGGGTCTAGCCGCGCGGCATCCCCGTCACGCCAAAGTATTTCCAGTTGCGCCAGCGTTGTGGCCCCGGGAGTGAGCGTTTCGGTCACGATTGTCCTCCAACGATGCGGGTGTGCAGGGGATTGGTGCCGATCCGGTAGGAGAGTTCCGCAGGCGTCTCCACGTTCCACACCGCCAGATCGGCCCGCAGCCCGGCGCGGATTTCGCCCCGGTCGCGCAACCCGAGTGCGCGGGCCGCGTGCCGCGTGGCACCGGCGAGCGCCTCCTCCGGCGTCAGGCGAAAGAGGGTGCAGGCCATGTTCATCGCCAGCAGCAGTGAGCCGAGCGGCGACGATCCGGGGTTGAGATCGGTGGCCACCGCCATAGGCACCCCCGCCTCGCGGAAGGCCTGCACAGGGGGGATTTGCGTCTCGCGCAGCGTATAGAACGCGCCCGGCAACAGCACAGCGACCGACCCCGCCCGCGCCAGCGCCTCGGCATCCGCCGCCGTCGCGTATTCCACGTGATCAACTGAGAGCGCGCCGTAACGCGCGGCGAGCGCGGTGCCGCCCATGTGGCTCAACTGCTCGGCATGGAGTTTGACCGGCAGGCCCAGCGCCGTCGCTCGGTCAAAGACCTTCGCGATCTGCGTCGCGTCAAACGCGATCCCCTCGCAGAACCCGTCCACCGCATCGACGAGGCCCTCGGCGTGCGCCGCTTCAAGCGCGGGCAGGCACACCTCGTCGATATAGCGGTCGGCATCCTCCCCGGCGGGCACCGCGTGCGCGCCCAGAAAGCTCGTGACCACGGTCACGGGCCGCATCTCGCCGATCCGCCGCGCCACGCGCAGCATCCGGAGTTCGGTCTCGCGATCAAGGCCATAGCCCGACTTGATCTCGACCGTTGCCACGCCCTCGGCGATCAACGCATCGACGCGGGTCAGCGCCTCGGCGAACAACGTCGCCTCATCCGCATCCCGCGTGGCACTCACCGTAGAGACGATACCGCCTCCCGCACGCGCGATCTCTTCATAGCTCGCCCCCTCCAGCCGCATCTCGAACTCACGGGCGCGGTTGCCGCCATGCACGATATGGGTGTGACAATCGATCAGCGCAGGCGTGACCAGCCGACCTCCGAGGCTGCGGGCGGGCCAGCTAGCCATGCCGGCGGGAAGGTCCTGGGCGGGGCCCACCCAGCGGATCGTGCCGCCGTCGATGGCGATGGCCGCCTCGTCGATCAGACCGTAGGCGGCACCGCCCGGCGACAGGGTGGCGGCGCGAAGATCGGTGAGCAAAAGGGGCGCGGTCATGACACCTGTCCTTGATTATCAGCGTATTTAACAGTAATATGTATGCACATATTTTGTCAACGGAGTCGCGCCATGCAAATTCTCACGGCAAGTCAGGCCCTTATGTCGGAGGGCTGGCAGCGGGACGTCGAAATCCGGATCGGCGACGATGGGCGAATCGAGTCCGTTGGCCCCATGACCGCCCGCGTCGCGCATCACCTCGACCTGCTCCTGCCCGCGCCGCTCAACCTGCACAGCCATGCGTTTCAGCGGGCGATCTCGGGGCTGACCGAGGCGCGCGGCCCCGACCCGGCGGACACGTTCTGGACATGGCGGCAGCAGATGTATCGCTTTCTGGGCGGGCTCGATCCCGACCGGGTGGAGGCCATCGCGGCGATGGTGTTCATGGAGATGCTCGAGGCGGGCTATGGCGCGGTGGCCGAGTTTCACTACCTCCACCACGCCGCCGGGGGGCAGCCCCATGACGACCCCGCCGAGATGTCGGCGCGGATCGTGGCGGCGGCGCAGCAGGCCGGGATCGGTCTCACGCTCCTGCCGGTGCTCTACCAATGGGGTGGCTGCGACGCGCGCCCGCTCGCGGGCGGGCAGCGCAGGTTCGGCAACGACCCGGACCAATTCGCGCGGCTCCACGCGGGCGCGGCGCGGCACGTCGCGGCGCATGGCCATGCCGATGACCGGATCGGCGTGGCCCCGCATTCGCTGCGCGCGGTGGACGCGGGTGGCATGGCGGCGGCGCTGGCGCTGGTCGGCGACGGCCCCGTCCACATGCACCTGGCCGAGCAGGTCGCCGAGGTGGAAGAGGTGCAGGCCCACCGGGGCGCGCGACCCGTGACATGGCTGCTCGACAATCACGACGTTGACGCGCGCTGGTGCCTCATTCATTGCACGCAGATCACGCCCGAAGAGACGACCCGCCTTGCCGCCACCGGCGCGGTGGCTGGGCTCTGCCCGATCACCGAATCCAATCTCGGCGACGGGATTTTCGATGGGGTGCGCCACCTTGGGGCAGGGGGGCACGCCGGGATCGGTTCCGACTCCAACGTCCATATCGCCCTCTTCGACGAACTGCGCACACTGGAATATTCGCAACGCCTGCGCGACCGCAGCCGCGCCGCGCTTGCCATGCAAGGGGTGTCCACCGGTCGGCGGCTCTATGACACGGCGCTCGCGGGTGGGGCGCAGGCGGGCGGGCGCAACGCGGGGCGGATCGCAAAGGGGGCGTTGGCCGACCTCGTGGCGCTCGCCACCGACAACGAATGGCTCTGCAACCGCACCGGCGATACCGCGCTCGACACCGCCATCTTCGGAGGCCACGGTGCGGTCTGCGTCACGGATGTGTGGAGCGGCGGGCGCCACGTCGTGCGCGAGGGTCGCCACATCAGGCGCGACACGATCTGTGCGCGGTTCCGCGCGGTCATGGCCGAATTGGAGGCCCGGGCATGAGCGCCCCGGATAAAGGCAGCGACCGGCAGGGCTGGCGCGCGCTGCGCGAGATCATCCACGAGCGCATCCTGTCGGGGGCCTATCCGCCCGGTGCGCGGCTGCCGCGCGACGCCGACCTGGCAGAGCAACTGGGCTGCGCCCGCGCCACCGTACAGCGCGCCATGCGCGCACTGGCCGACGACGGGCTGATAGAACGTAAGCGCAAGGGCGGGAGCCGGGTACTGGCGCGGCCCGTCACCCGCGCCACCTTTGACATCCCCGTTGCGCGCGAGGAGGTCGAGGCGACCGGGCGCGCATATGGCTATCAGCTTGTGGCGCGCGAGATTTTGCAGACGCCGCATTCGGTCGCCGCCGCGATGGGGCTGGCAGCGCCAGAGCAGATGCTGCGCGCGCAGGCGCTGCACCTCGCCGACCGCAGACCCTTCATGTACGAGGACCGCTGGATCAGTCTCGCCACAGTGCCCGAAATCGTGGACGTGGACCTCACCCGTGAGAGCGCCAATGAATGGCTGCTCGCGCACCGTCCCTATAGCCGCTGCACGCTGCGTTTCTCGGCGGCGAACGCCACCGATGCACAGGCCGAATTGCTGGGTACGCGGGCGGGCGACGCGCTCTTCGTCATCGAGCGCGGCACCTGGCTGGGCATTGCGCCGATCACCTGCGTCACCGCGCTCGCCCCCCCGGGCTACGCGCTCTCCACCGAGGCGTGAGAGCCGTGGCATGGCGCGCGCGCAGGGGCTAGGGTGGCCACGCGACAGCACAGGACACCGCGCATGACCCCGCTCAACCTTGCCCATCTGCACACGTTTCTTGCCGTCGTCCGGACCGGGGGCGTCCGGCGCGCGGCGGTCAGCCTGAACCTCACGCAACCCGCCGTGACCGCCCGCATCCGCAATCTCGAGGACAGCCTGCAAGGCACGCTGTTCGACCGCGAGGCCGGTGGCATGACGCTGACCAAGCAGGGCGAGCGGCTGCTGGTCTATGCCGAAAAGTTCGAGCGATTGCAGGAGATGATCGAGAAGGACGTGATCGACCCCGAGGCGCTTGAGCGGCATCTGCGGATCGGCGTCTCGGAGACCATCGCGCAATGCTGGCTGCCCGATCTCATCGCCCGGCTGCACCGCCGGTTTCCCCGGCTGGAGATCGAGTTCAACGTGGATATCTCGCTCGATCTGCGCGAGCGCCTGTTGGGCCGCGAGATCGACCTGGCGATCCTGCTGGGGCCGATTTCCGAGTACACGGTAGACAATATCGAGCTGCCGGGCTTCGATCTCGCATGGTATGTCGCCGCCTCGGCACCGGTCGAGGCAGACCCGGGCGCCTATCTCACCCGTCCGGTGCTGACCTATGCGCGCAACACCCGCCCCTACCGCGAGCTGCGTGAACTGCTCTACGAGCATGTCGGCCCCGACGTCTCGATCTTTCCCTCCTCGTCGCTCTCGGCCTGTTTCCGGCTGGTCGAGGCCGACCTGGGCATCGCCGCCCTGCCGCGCGCGCTGGGCGCGGATTACGTCGCGGCGGGACGCATCCGCGAGTTTCATCCCGGCTGGGTGCCGCCGCCCTTGCGCTTTACCGCCTCATGGCTGGCCGAGCCCCGTAGCCACATGGTCGAATTCGCGGCGCACGCGGCACGCGACGTGGCACAGGAGTATCGCGCGACGCTCGATGACAGGATGGGCGATAGATAATTTCTATATCATCCGACAAATTTATTCGATTTGATTTTATACTTCGACGCGGTCACGGTGGCGGGGTCGCTCAAGGAGGCGCCCCTGTGACCACCGATTTCGATCATCTGAGACGGACCGATCTGCCCACCCTTCGCGGTGCGATCCGCACCGGGCGCTATGCTGGGCACACCGCCGGGCTCGGGCGCGGGTATCTGCAGGCCAACCTCGTGATCCTGCCCGCCGACATGGCGCTCGATTTCATGCGGTTCTGCCAGCGCAACCCCAAGCCTTGCCCACTGGTGGGCGTGTCGGACACCGGTGATGCGATGATGCGCACGCTGGGTCGCGATATCGACATCCGCAGCGACGTGCCCGCCTACAACATCTATCGCCACGGGCGGCTTGAGCGCTCGGTGACCGACATCACCGCTCTGTGGAGCGACGACATGGTGGCCTTCGCGCTTGGCTGTTCCTTTACCTTCGAGCACGCGCTGATGCAGGCGGGCATCCCGCTCTGGCATGTCGAGAATGACACCACGGTGCCGATGTTCCGCACCGACCGCGCTTGCGTGCCCGCCGGGCCGTTCTCGGCGCGGATGGTGGTCAGCATGCGCGCCCTGCCGCCTGATCGCGTGGACGAGGCAGTGGCACTGTCGCGCCGCTACCCACTCGCGCATGGCGCGCCGGTGCATGTGGGCGACCCGGCGGAAATCGGTATCACCGACATCACGCGCCCCGATTGGGGCGATCCCGCACCGGTCGCGGGCGATCATGTGCCAGTGTTCTGGGCCTGCGGGGTGACGCCGCAAGTGGCGATCGAGGCCGCCGCGCCGCCGCTCTGCATCACCCACCGCCCCGGCCACATGCTGATCACCGACATTTCCGAAGAGGCCGAAGTGCCGGTACTGGCACCGCAGGCCGCGTAACCCGAAAGACCCGCCGGAAAACCGACGGAATACCGACAATAAACCGACAAGGAGAGAGACCATGAAATTCACCGCAATCCTCACTGCCACCACCATCCTCGCCACGCCGCTCGCGGCGCAGGAGCTGTCCGTCGTCGGAAGCTGGTCGAGCCTGCCGCTCCACAAGCAATACGAGGCGCCGTTCTGGACCGAGACGCTGCCCGAAGCCTCGAACGGCGAGATCAGCGTCTCGCTCACCACGCATAACCAGATGAATCTCGGCGTGGGCGACGTGTTCCGCCTGCTGGGCCAGGGTGTCTATGACGTGGGCATGACCGTGGCCGATTACGCCGTCGCCGACGCGCCCGAGCTTGAAGGGCTCGATGTGCCGCTGCTGGCTCTGACGGCGGACGAGGCGCGCGCGATGGTCGATGCCGCGCGCCCGATGGTCGAGGATATCTTCAACGACCGGTTCAACTCCCACGTTCTCGCCATCGCGCCCTACCCGCCGCAGGTGGTGTTCTGCAACGCGCCTGTGACGCAACTGTCTGATCTTGAAGGGCTCAAGGTCCGCGCCTCGGGCCGGATGACCGCGCAATTTCTCGAGGCGCTGGGCGCCGAGGGCATCAACGTCAGCTTCGGCGAGGTGCCCGGCGCGCTGCAAAATGGCGTGGTGGATTGCGCCGTCACCGGCGCCGGCTCGGGCTACAGCGCCGGTTGGTGGGAGGTCTCCACCCACCTGCTGCCCATCCCCCTTGGCGGCTGGGACAGCGTGGTAACGGCGATGAATCTTGACCGCTGGAACAGCCTCGATTCCGAGACGCAATCGCTGATCGAATCGCAGATCGAGACCGAGTTCGAGGATCCCGCCTGGGCCACGGCGCAAGATGCGCTGGTCAACGACATCGCCTGCCTCACTGGCAACGGCGAGTGCCCCTCGGGCGAGGCCCGCGACATGACACTTGTCGAGGTCTCCGACGCCGATTTCGAGCGCGCCCGCGAGGTGCTGGTGAATACCGTGTTGCCCGACTGGGCCGAGCGCGCCGGTGACGAATGGGCGCAGCGCTGGAATGCCAGCGTGGGCGAAACCGTCGGCGTCACCATCCCCGGGGTGAATTAAGCATGACCGGCGCAGCGGACCGGGCAGAGGCCCTCCTCGGCGCGCTGCGCCGGATCAACCGCGCGGTCGCGGTGCTGGTGGGTGCGGGCCTGATGGCCTGCGCCGCGCTGGTGCTGTCGGACATCGCGCTGCGCCGGGTTCACGCATCCTTTGGCGGCACCGACGAGATCAGCGGCTATGTCATGGCAATCGCCACCGCCTGGGGCATGGGCTATGCGCTGACGGAGCTGGGCCATGTGCGCATCGACATCCTGCGCACGCGCGGCGGCGCGGGCGTGCGGGCGATGTTCGACCTCTTTGCGGCGCTGGTGCTGGCGGGCACGGTGAGCCTCGTGGCGATCAAGGCGTGGCCGGTGGTCGCTCGCTCGCTCGCCAATTCCTCGCGCGCCAACACCCCTCTGGAGACGCCGCTCGCACTGGTGCAACTGCCGTGGTTCGCGGGCTGGATCTGGTTCGCTCTGATGGCGTGGCTCACCTTTGCGGCGGCGCTCGTTCTGGTGCTGCAAGGCCGCTTCGATGCCGCCGACCGCGCCATCGGCGTGGTGGGTGAGGGGGAGGCCCCGCAATGATCGCCTATGCCACGTTCGGCCTTCTTGGCCTGCTCAGCCTTTCGATCCCGGTGGGCATCGTGCTCTTCCTGCTGGGCTTTGGCCTCGACATCTTCTTCACGCCCTTCCCGCTGATCCGGGGCCTCGGCAATCTCGTCTGGTCCACCTCCAACAACCCCACGCTCATCGCTATCCCCTTCTTCGTCCTGCTGGGCGAAATCCTCGTGCGCTCCGGCATCGCTACGCGCACCTACGCCGCGCTCGACCGCTGGGTGAGCTGGCTGCCCGGCGGCCTCGTCCACGCCAACGTCGCCACGGCGACCATGTTCTCGGCCACCTCCGGCAGTTCGGTTGCCACCGCCGCTACCGTCGCCACCGTCGCCATGCCGCAGGCGGAAAAGCTGGGCTACGACCCGCGGCTGTTCTCCGGCGCGATCGCGGCGGGCGGCACGCTCGGCATCATGATCCCACCCTCGATCAACCTCATCGTCTACGGCTTCCTCACCCAAAGCTCGATCCCCAAGCTGTTTCTCGCGGGGCTCGTCCCTGGCGTGGCCCTCGCGCTCGCCTTCATGGTGGTCACCGTGCTCATCTGCATCGTGCGCCCCTCCCTTGGCGGCACGCGGCGCATCTTTCCGCTGGCCGAGATGCTGCGCGCGCTCGTCCAACTGATCCCGATCATCCTGCTCTTCGCCGCGATCATCGGCTCGATCTACAAGGGCTGGGCGACGCCGACCGAGGCGGCCTCGGTGGGCGTCGCCGGCGCGCTGCTCATTGCCGCGCTCTTCGGCACCCTCAACCGCGACGTGCTGGGCCAGAGCCTCTTGGGCACCGTCAAGATCACCGCGATGATCATGCTCGTGGTCATCGGCGCGTCGTTCCTGAACTTCACCCTCGCCGCCGCCGGGCTGGGCAATGAATTGCAGACGATGCTGGGCAATCTCGGCCTCTCGCCCCTGGGCACGATCCTCGTCATCGTCGGCATCTACATCGTGCTCGGCTTCTTCATCGAGACGCTGTCGCTCATGGTCGTGACCATCCCCATCGTCGTGCCGCTCGTCGTCGCGCAGGGGTTCGACCCGATCTGGTTCGGCATCCTGATGATCGTGCTGATAGAGATGGCGCTCATCACGCCGCCCGTGGGGCTAAACCTCTACGTGGTGCAGGGCGCGCGGCAGGGCGGGCGCATGTCAGAGGTGATGGTGGGCGCGGCACCCTACGCACTGACCATGCTGGTGATGGCGGGGCTGCTGATCGCCTTTCCGCAGATCGCCCTGTTTTTGCCGAACGCGGTGCAGTAGACCAAGGCGCGACAAGGCAAGGACAGGACTGACGTGACCGATACGGAGCGCTCCAACGGCAAGACCGCCTTCCCCCGCATCGGGCGCGTGGGGCTGGACGGGCTGCTCGTCTCCTTTGGTGACCGGCTGAGCGAGGCGGGCAACCGCGCGGCGCTCGCCTTTCGCGCGGCGGTGGAGCGGGAAAGCCCCGAGGGCGTGGCGGAGACCTCTACATCCCTCGTCTCCACCTTCCTGCGCCTCGATGCGCTGCACGCCGATCCGGACGCTGTGGCGCGCGAGATGCAGGTGCTTCTCGACAGCCGAGATTGGTACAGTGCCGATCTGCCGCAGGGTCGCCGCCTCTGGCGCATCCCCACGATCTACGGCACCGATCTCGCGCCACAACTGGAGGAGGCGGCGGAGGAGGCGGGCCTCTCGCCCGAGACCGCCGCGCGCGAGATCGCGGGCACGCGCGTGCGAGTGCAGACCATCGGCTTCGCCCCCGGACAGCCCTATCTGGGCGAGCTACCGGAACATTGGAACATCCCGCGCCAGCAGGCGCTGACAGAGCGGGTTCCGGTGGGCGCACTGGTGCTGGCGATCCGGCAGCTTGTGCTGTTTTCGGTCTCGACGCCGACCGGCTGGCGGCACATCGGGCAGACGGGTTTTCGCCTCTTTCGCCCCGAGACAGAGGAGCCTTTCGTGCTGCGCCCCGGCGACGAAGTGATTTTTGATTCGGTGGAGCGCGAGGCCTATGATCGCCTGTGCGACGCGGGCCCCGATGGCGGCGCCACTTGCGAGCCGATCCGATGAGCCGCGCGCTGATCGTGCATCAGGCCGGGCCAGGCGTCACCGTGCAGGATCTCGGGCGACCGGGATACCTGGCCTATGGCCTCTCGCGCGGCGGCGCGGCGGACCGGTTGGCGCTTTACGAGGGCGCGGCGCTTCTGGGGCAGGCGGTTGACAGCGCCGCGCTGGAAATGGCGGGGATGGGCGGCACGTTCGAGGCGACCGAGGACATGCGCATCGCCCTCACCGGCGCGCCCATGCGCGCGAGCATCGACGGCGCGGCTTTGGCGTGGAACGCCTCTCATCCGCTGCACGCCGGTGCCCGGCTCACCATTGGCCCGGCCACCGCCGGGGTCTATGGCTATCTGCATGTGGGCGGCGGTATCGCCACGCCGGAAATTCTCGGCGCACGCTCCGCCCATCTCGCCGCCGGGATCGGCGCGCCGCTTGCAGCAGGCGATACCCTGCCCGTGGGGCCGGACCGGGGCGGAGAGACCGGCCTTGTCCTCGACGCAGACGACCGGTTTTCGGGCGGCGAGGTCCGCGTGGTGGCGGGCTATCAGACCGGGATGTTTCCCGACGAGGAGGTGGCGCGGTTCGAGGAGACGCGCTTCACCCGCGACGCGCGCGGCAACCGGATGGGCGTGCGCCTCGCCCCCGATGGCGACGGGTTCGCCAGCCGCGCGGGCCTCACGGTGCTTTCAGAGGCGATCGTTCCGGGCGATATCCAGGTCACCGGCGACGGCGCGCCCTTCGTGCTGATGTCCGAGTGCCAGACGACGGGTGGCTATCCGCGCATCGGCGCGGTGCTGCCCTGCGACCTGCCGCGCGTGGCGCAGGCAGCCCCCGGCACGGCGCTGCGCCTGCGCTTCGTCCCCTCGAAAGAGGCATTGGCCGCCGAGCGCCGCGCGGCAGAGGCGCGCGACGGGCTGCGCCGCCGCCTCACGCACCTCACGCGCGACCCCCACGACATCCGCGATCTTTTGTCCTATCAACTCATCAGCGGCGCCATCGCCGGGAACGAGGAGGAATGAGCCATGCAGGAAAGTATCGACCTCAATGCCGACATGGGCGAAAGCTTCGGGCCGTGGAAGATGGGCGACGATGCCGCGCTTCTGGACGTGGTCAGCTCCGCCAATATTGCCTGCGGCTTTCACGCGGGCGACGCCGACGTGATGGCCGCGACGATGGCGCGCGCGGTGGCCAATGATGTCGGCATCGGCGCGCATCCAGGCTTTCGCGACCTTCAGGGCTTTGGCCGCCACCGCATGGACGTGCCCCATGCCACGCTGGCCAACCAGGTCCGTTACCAGGTGGGCGCGGCGCAAGGCATAGCCCGCGCGGCGGGCGGCGCTGTTCGGCATCTGAAACTCCACGGGGCATTGGCCAACATGGCGTCCGAGAACGAAAACCTCGCCCGCGCGTGTTACGAGGCAGCGCTGTCGGTCGATCCCGACATCATCATCATGGTGCTCGCGGGCACCGCGCAGGAGGCGGCGGCGCGCTCCCTCGGCGCGCGCATGGCCTGCGAGATATTCGCCGACCGCGCCTACAATGCCGATTGCACGCTCGTGGACCGGCGACAGCCCGGTGCGGTGATCCACGACGCCGACCGCGCCGCCGCCCGCATCCTGGAGATGCTGCGCGCAGGCGCGATCATTGCCGAGGACGGCACGCATATCCCCACGCGCATCGACACCATCTGCCTGCATGGCGACACGCCCGAGGCCGTGGGCATCGCCAAGTCCTTGCGCGCCGGGCTCGAAGCTGCGGGGGTGCGGGTTGCCCGGTTCGAGGGGGCACGCGGCTAGGTGATCGGGGTGGATATATCCGCCCGCTCGCCATGTCCCCGCTCTCTGCCCGGCAACACGCCGTCCTTATTCGCAAACGCCAGCATTCCGGCCTTGGCGGCAAGCCGCCGACCGTGGTCTATTGTCAGGGAAACGACAACATGCAATCGGGCCAGCAGGAACGCCGCCTAGCTTAAGAACTTGACCGCCCGCAACTCCTGTTCAACCAATAGGAGGCAATTTCAAGAGACTGAGATATGGAGCTGAAACTGGCTTACGAGAGCTACGATGATTTGATGAACGCGCAAGACTGGCATGACAAGCTTGCGGATTTGAACGAAACAATTGCCGACTGCCTTCGGAAAATCGACGAACCTGTCAGGATGAACGGGAACCTGTTCTACCGTCACAAGCAAATCGACTTCTACAACCAACCTTTTGTGCCGGACTTCGATCCCAAGCGCAGAAACTTTTTTACCCTCGCGCAACGTTCGACGAAACTGTTCGAAATCGGCGTGAACGGGGGGCACAGCATGCTCCTGGCGCTGATGGCTAATCCCGATTTGCAATGCGTCGGTGTTGATGTGTGCGCGCAGCTTGAGCCAAGCTGGGCCCGCGTTGATATTTATGTGCCCGCTGCTTTTCGGTGGCTCGAAAACAACTTTCCCGGAAGAGTCGAGACAATAGTCGGAAACTCGCTTGTTGTCGCTCCTCAGTATGCTCTCGACCATCCTGATGCCGGGATTGATTTTCTTCATCTTGACGGCGCGAAAAACACGCATTTGCGCGAAGTTCTTGGCCTGCGGGACGTGATGAAGAGTGGTGCTTATGTCGTCCACGACGATTTCAACGCGCGGCCCGTCAGACTGTCAGACCGTCAGCTTCGCCGCATCAAGATCACGCAGGAGATCGATTTCGACGAATTGGGGCTTGTCGAAAACCGCTGGCACACCGTGCGCCGTCTGACCTAGGTTTCGACAGATCGGGCCTGGTCTGGCAATAGTTGAAGGGGCGTAAACATGACACTTGCCACCATCGCCATGTTCTGGGACGGTCCGCCGCTCGGCTTCATCGAGCGGCTCTGCGTGCAATCCTTCGTGGATGCGGGTCACCCGGTCGTGATGTTCTCATACGGCCCGGTTGAAGGTCTGCCCGCCGGGGTCGAGGCGGCACCGGCCACCGATATCCTGCCCAACCCGAAAACCATGATCCGTCACGCGCGCACCGGCAGTCCCGCACCCTATAGCGACAAGTTTCGCTATCACCTTCTGTCGCGGCATGACGGCATCATCTGGTCAGATACGGATGCGTACTGTTTGCGCCCGTTCGAGCCGCACGCAGGCTATTTCTTCGGTCGCGAGAACGACGCGGTGGTCGCCAATGGCGTGCTGGCACTGCCCGCCGCCTCGCCCACGCTGAAATCTCTCATCGCGTTTTGCGATGACGAATACGCTATTCCCGTTTGGATGGGACACAGGCATCTTGCCGAGATCGAGCGCCGCGCAGCAGAATCTGATCCGATGCATGTCTCGGAAATGCCGTGGGGTGTGTGGGGGCCGCGTGCGCTGTCGCATTTTCTCAAGGAGCATGACGAGTTTCGCCACGCCCTGCCACCGCATGTGCTCTACCCGGTGTCGTTCGGCGATCGGCAGCTCTATTTTCGCAAGGCGGCGATGACGTGGGGCCGCGTGCGCGAGGATACGGTGTCGATCCATTTCTACGGGCGGCGTTGCCGACGGCGGCTGGAATTGCGCCATGACGGGGTGCCGCCGCCGGGGTCGATTCTTGCGGAACTGGCCGAACGCCACGGCGTGACCGCCTGAAGCCGACGAGAGGAGCGCTGCATGAACCGATTTGTCATCGTCACACCGATGAAGAACGAGGGGCCGTTCATCCTTGAATGGGTGGCGCACAATCTCGCCATTGGCGCGGATGTGATCGCGATCTTCTCGAATGACTGTACGGATGGTTCCGATGCGCTGCTTGATCGCCTGGACGAGATGGGCAAGCTGCGCCATTTCGATAACAGCTCGAAAAAGCCCGCCCCGCAGCGCCGCGCCTATCGCCGGTTTCTCAAGATGGATCTCGCTGGGCCGGCAGACTGGGTCATTCCCATCGATGCCGACGAGTTCATCAACGTCAAGACCGGTGATCACACCCTGCGCGCGCTCACCGATGCCGTGCCGGAGGCACGCACCCTCTCGATGACCTGGCGTCTCTTCGGCAATGCCGGGGTCACCGCTTATGACGAGGGGTTCCTCACCGACCAGTTCCGCATGGCTGCGGCCGACATGACCCGCCGCCCGCCGCAGGCCTGGGGGCTCAAGACGATGTTCCACCGCGAACTCTGGGGGCATATCGGTGTGCACCGGCCGAAGCGGCCCACCGTCGAGACATTTGCTGAAACGCATTGGTACAACGGATCGGGCCAGCCGATGCCCGACCGCTACATGGAGGGCAGTTGGCGTTCGGGGCCCGACTCGCTCGGCTACGACCTCGTGCAACTCAACCACTATGCTCTAAAATCCTGCGAATCCTATCTCGTGAAAAAGGCGCGCGGACGCGCCCATCACGGTGGCGAGGCGCTTGGCCTCGACTACTGGCAAAAGATGAATCACAACCGGATCGAAGATCGCAGCATTGACGCGATCCGTCCGCGCAAGGCGAAAATCTTCGAGGATTTGCTCGCCGATCCCGAGCTGCGCCGCCGGCACGAGGCGTGCTGCTCCCGCCACCGCGAGATGATCGCGGAACTACGCGCGCGCCCCGATTTCGATGCCCTGATGCGGGCGCTCCTGCCCGAGGCCGCGTGAAGCTCAGAATGCGTTGGTGAATGCGCCGACGATCTGCGTAAGCGCCTCGCGCGGCAGGGCACGTTTTCTCAGCACGAATTTCGCCATGCGTCCGCGCATCTCGACCGGCTCTGCAAAACGTTCCACCGCGTGATAACGCGGTCGGTCGCCGTAGTCGTCAAACAGCACCACGGTCTTGCGGGTGCTGCGCAGCATCACCGCGTAAAAACACGCCTCGCGAAAGCGACCGTCGATCAGCACGGTATCGGGAGCAATGAAATCGGGCCGGTCCCAGACCTCGAGCGGATAGCGGTGATAGCGTCGATAGCCCGAATGATCCACCGGACGCCCCCATTTCCCGGTCTTGCCGATCGCGCTGTGGTGCAGATGCACCTCGGAGGCTGTCCCCGCCTGATCGAGATATGCTTGCAGGTTTCGCGTCCACCACTTGTCGCTCTCCACAGAGAACACCGTCTTTCCCGGCATCTCCGAGGCGAGCACCGTCGAGCCGCCGCTGCCATATTCGAGGATGACGCGCGCCCTGGCATAGGTATCGCGGACAAGGTCGGCCACCTCGGGCGAAAATGTCAGTTCCGGTTTCGCAATGCTCTCCCGATCCATGCTCATGTCTTTATCTCCGGCAATTTTCGCCCCAAATCGCTTCACGGCAATGTCGAGTCGCGTGTCGGTTTCATACGGCGTCGATCTTCGCCACCGCCTGCCTGTCGGTCACGGTCCGGGCTGCGTTCGCGTTGACAGCCATGCTGCGGCTCCTGCGTCGGGCGCGGTTGATCCGGTTTCCCGATGGCTAGCACAGGGGCGGCGCGATGGGCAGGGTTCTTCACCGTCAGCCGCTCCGGCGATAGCGGAACACCCCGGTGCCGGTGGCGACGGCCGTGCCGGTTTCGTCACGCACCGTGGCTTCGGCGAAATAGGTGCTCTTGCCGCCCCCTGTCCGGTGCGCCTCGACAATGAGCCGGTCGCCCTGTGCTTGCCCCAGAAAGTTAACCGTGAGTGAAAGCGTCAGTGCCATCTGACGTCGGTCAGGATCGCCGGTGTAGCACCCGGCGAACCCCATCGCCGTGTCCAGCAGCGTTGCGTGGATGCCGCCATGTGGCAGGCCCTGCCGATTCATCAGGTGCGGTGCGAGGGGTAATTCCACCCGCGCGAAATCGCGTTCCCACGCGGTCAGTTCATATCCCAGGTGCGTCTGAAGACCCGAGGGCGGTTCCTGCCAGCCGGTCATGCCCGCCCCTCCTGCGCCGCCGCCAGCCCGGCGCGTGCAAACTCGGGTACGTATTCACCCAGCCGCAGCCCGCGCTCAGGGTCAGCGGCGTTTCCGTCCATCGCGCGTTTCTTCACCCCTTGAAGGATTGCCGCCATGCGGAAATGGGCAAAGGCGAGGTAAAAGCCGAAATCCGCGATCGGCGCGATCCCCCGCCGTTCGCAATAGCGTGCGACGAATGCCTCGTCGGACCACAGCCCAAGCGCCGCGCGGTCCACGCCCGCCAGCCCGCGCCCCTCGGTGGTCGCGGGCATGGCCCATTGCATCAGCACGGCAGCGAGATCGGCATAGGGGTGCCCGGTTGTCGAGAGCTCCCAGTCGATCACCGCGCGGATCTCCGGGGCATCGGGGGCAAAGATCAGGTTGTCGAGACGGTAGTCGCCATGCACCAGACAGCGTTGCCCGTCGTCTTCGGGCAGGTTGTCGGTCAGCCAATGTGTGAGTTGCTCCATCTCGGGCAGGTCATCGGTGGCGGTGGCGCGGTATTGCGTGGTCCAGCGATCGCATTGGCGGGCATAGTAATTGCCGCCGGGGCCGTAATCGTCGAGCCCCGCTGCCGCCAGGTCGACATCGTGGATCGCGGCCAGCACCCGGTTCATCTCGTCGATGATCGCGCCGCGCTCGGGCGGCGCGAGGCCGGGCATCGCGGGCGCGTCGAAGATGCGGCCAGTGATTTCCTCCATGATGTAGAAGGGGGTGCCGATCACGGTCTCGTCTTCGCACAGCACGTGGACCATTGCCACCGGCACGTCCGTTCCGGCCAGCGCGCGCTGCACGCGGAACTCGCGCTCGACGGCGTGGGCGGACTTGAGCAGCACGCCGGGTGGCTTGCGGCGCAGGACGAACCTCCCGGTTGGCGTGCTCAACCGATAGGTTGGGTTGGATTGCCCGCCGCTGAATTTCTCGGCCTCCACCGGCCCCGTGATCCCCGGCATGTGATCTTCCAACCAAGTCGCCAGCGCGGCAGTATCCAGCCCGCTCATGCCGCGCCCCCACGCAGCTCGGGCAGCACGTAATCGGCCATACGCTGTCGTAGGGAGAGTTTCGATATCTTGCCGGTGGCGGTCAACGGCAATTCCTCCACCCAGACCAGATCGTCGGGCAGTTGCCAGTGCGCGAAATGGCCGGCCATGTGGGCGTGCATCTCCTCGAGGGCAGGCCGTTCCGCGCCCGACGCCACCGCGACCAGCACGGGGCGCTCGTCCCATTTCGGGTGCGGCATCGCCACCACGGCGCAGGCGGCGATGGCGGGATGCGAGAGCGCGGCGTTTTCCAGATCAATCGAACTGATCCATTCGCCCCCCGATTTCACGAGGTCCTTGGCGCGGTCACGGATCAACAGTCGCCCCTCGGCATCCACCGAGGCGACATCGCCGGTGCCGAACCATCCCTCGGCATCCATCGCCGCGCGCGTCGCGTCCGCATTCTCGAAATAGCCCGAGATCACGGTGTTGCCGCGCACATACAACTCGCCCGTGGCGTTGCCGTCATGGGGCAGGCGGGAGCCGTCATCGTCCACGATCTTGAAATCCAGCCCGAAAATGCGCCGCCCGGCACAGCACTTGGCGGTGATGCGGTCCTCGTCGTCCGCGCCGTCATAGCGTGGCGGCAGCACGCCATGGCTGCCGATGGGGCTCATCTCGGTCATGCCCCAGGCCTGTGCCACGTTGACGCCGCGCGCCTCGTAGGCCTCGATCATGACGCGCGGGGCGGCGGACCCGCCGACCACCAAATCGCCGAAGCCCTGCGGGATCCGTCCCCGCGCGTCGATCTCCGAGAGAAGCCCGGCCCAGACCGTGGGCACGCCCCAGGCCGACCAGACGCCCTCGCCATCCATCAGGCGAAACAGGCTCGGCCCGTCGAGGTTTGGCCCCGGCATGACCAGCGTCATGCCCGTGAGCGGTGCGGTGTAGGGCAGACCCCAGGCGTTGACATGGAACATCGGCACCACCGGCAGCACGCAGTGCCCGGCGCGGAAACTGCTGGTCTGGCACAGTGGCACCTGCATCGCGTGCAGCACGGTAGAGCGGTGCGAGTAGAGGGCGCCCTTGGGGTGCCCGGTGGTGCCAGAGGTGTAGCAGAGGCCCGATGCCGTGTCCTCGGGAAGGTCGGGCCAGTCATAGGTGGCGGGCTGTCCTGCGATCAGTTCCTCGTAGCAGAGTGCCCCGTGCGGGGTTTCGGGCATGCGCGCGCGGTCGGTGAGAACGACAATGCGCAGGCCCTCGGGCAGGTCGGGCAGCAGGTCCACGACCAGAGGCACGAGATCGGCATCGACGAACAGTAGCCGGTCGTCCGCGTGGGCGATTATGTAGAGTAGTTGCTCGCGCGCGAGGCGCGGATTGAGCGTGTGGCACACCGCCCCGATCCCGGCGACGGCGTAGTAAAGCTCGAAATGCCGGTGCCCGTTCCATGCCAGCGTTGCCACCCGGTCGCCGGTCTTTACGCCGAGGCCAGTCAGCGCATGGGCAAGCTGCGCCACGCGGCCAAGCGTCTGCGGATAGCTCTGGCGGTGCAGGTCGCCCTCTACCCGCGCCGAGACGATCCCCGCGTCCCCATGCGCCTCGGCGGCATGGCGCAGGATGTCGATGATCCGCAGGTCACGGTGCATCATGAGACCCTGCATCGCGCTCCTCCCTTCGGTTTTGACCAGACGGTTACACGAATGACCGGGGGGATCAATCGCGGTGCGCGGGGCTTGACCTTCGCCGCCCGAGCGCGCATTTCCATCGCATCCCCGCCGCAGGAGAGCTGCCATGCCCCACGACCGTTCCATCAAGATCGCCCCGTCGATCCTGTCGGCCGATTTCGCCAATTTCGGAGCCGAGATCAGGGCCATCGAGGACCAGGGCTGCGATTGGGTGCATGTCGATGTGATGGATGGGCATTTCGTGCCGAACCTGACCTTCGGCCCGCCGCTCTGTGCCGCCATTCGCCCGCATATCAAGACGGTGATGGACGTGCACCTGATGATCGCGCCGGTCGATCCCTATATCGACGCCTTCGCGCAGGCCGGGGCCGACGTGCTGACCGCGCACATGGAGGCCGGCCCGCATATCCACCGCACATTGCAGGCCATTCGCGGCGCCGGCTGCAAGGCGGGGCTGGCGCTCAACCCCGGCACCGGGCTCGATGGCGTCGAGAACCTGCTCGACATGATCGACCTCGTCTGCGTGATGACGGTCAATCCCGGATTTGGCGGTCAGAAGTTCATCCACAGCCAGATCGACAAGGTGAAGCGCCTGCGCGCCATGATCGGTGACCGGCCCATTCATATCGAGATCGACGGCGGCATCACGCCCGAGACCGCGCCGCTCATGGCCGCCGCGGGGGCCGATGTGCTGGTCGCCGGGTCGGCGGTGTTCAAGGGCGGCAGCGTCGCGAATCCGGCGCCCTATGGTGACAACATCCGCGCCATCCGCCGGGCGGCAGAGGCCGCGACCGGCGCCATGGCATGAGCCGGGCGGTCATTTTCGATCTCGACGGGACGCTCATCGACAGCGCGCCCGACATCCACGCCGCCGCCAATAGCCTGATGGACCGGCATGGGTTGGTGCCTTTCCCCCCTGAGGAAACGCGCAGCTTTATCGGCAGCGGTGTGCCGCATTTCATAACCTGCTGCCTGCGCGCGCGGGGAGAGGCCGGCAACGCGGCGCTGCGCGCTCAGATGATCGCGGAGTTCATCGACCTCTACGAGACGGCGGTGACGCTGACGCGGGTCTATCCCGGCGCGGCCGAAACGCTGACGGCGCTCTCCTCCGGGCCATATGCGCTCGGGCTGTGCACCAACAAGCCCGTTATACCTGCCCGCGCGGTGCTGGCACATCTGGGGCTCGACGCGCATTTCCCGGTGGTGATCGGCGGCGACAGCCTGACCACGCGCAAGCCCGATCCCGCGCCATTGCAAGCGGCGGTGGCCGGTCTGGGCGCGCGGGACGCGATCTTTGTCGGCGACAGCGAGGTGGATGCCGAGACGGCGGCGCGGGCGGGACTGCCCTTTGCGCTCTACACCGAGGGATATCGCAAGGGCGCGGTGGCGGACTTGCCCCATGCCCGCGCATTCGCGGACTTCGCCGATCTGCCGGGGATCGTGGCGGAGATTCTGTCATGAGGACACGGCTTACCGACGCATTTGACCTTGAGCATCCCATCGTGTCGGCTCCGATGGCTATGGCCGCTGGTGGCAGGCTGGCGGCGGCTGTGAGCCATGCCGGGGGGCTGGGCCTGATCGGCGGAGGCTATGGCGATGCGGGCTGGATCGAGGGCGCCTTTGCCGAGGCGGGGAACGCGCGGGTGGGCTGCGGCTTTATCACCTGGAAGATGGCGGAGAACCCGGCGGTGCTGGACCAGGTGCTGGCGCGTGATCCGGCGGCGCTGTGCCTGTCGTTTGGCGATCCGGCCCCGTTCGCGCCGCGCATCCATGATGCGGGTGTGCCGTTGATCTGTCAGGTGCAAACGCTTCGCGACGCGCAGCGCGCCGCCGAGTGCGGCGCCCGGGTGATCGTGGCGCAAGGGTCCGAGGCCGGGGGGCATGGCGAGCGGCGCGGCACGATCACGCTGGTGCCCGAAGTGGCCGATTGGCTGGCAGGCCATGCGCCCGACGTGCTGCTGCTCGCGGCAGGTGGGATCGCCGATGGGCGGGGGCTTGCCGCCGCGCTGATGCTGGGGGCGGATGGCGTGCTCATTGGCTCGCGGCTCTGGGCCGCGCGCGAGGCGCAGGTCAGCGACGCGATGACCGATGCCGCCATCGCCGCCACCGGCGACGAGACCATCCGCTCAACCGTGATGGATGCCGCGCGCGGCCTGCGCTGGCCTGCCCGCTATACCGCGCGGGTGCTGCGTAATCCGGTGACCGAGCGGTGGCACGATGACCCCGAGGGCCTGCGCGCCGACGGGGCGGCGCAGGCGGAGTGGGTCGCGGGCTGGGCGGAGGGCGATCCCGCGCGCGCCAACACCTTCGTGGGCGAGGCCGCGGGCCTCATCCATGACCGCCCGCCGGTGGCCGATATCATCACGCGCATGACTGCCGAGGCGGAGGCGTTGCTGCGGCAGGGTGCGACGCATAATTAAAACCTATAGAAATGATCTAAAAAGAGAATTTTACCTAATTCTTTTGATTTGTTAGAACCATTCCAGATTCGCGCCGTGCAATCCGTGCGGCGTGCGAGAGATGCAAACCGAACCGGAGGAAAAGATGGACGGCAACGACATAGGCAAATGCCCCGTGATGCATGGCGGACAGACCGAGAGCGGCAAGAGCGTCACCGACTGGTGGCCCAAGATGCTCAACCTCGACATCCTGCACCAGCATGACACCAAGACCGATCCGCTGGGCCAGGAGTTCGACTATCGTGACGCGGTTCGTGGCCTCGATGTCGAGGCGGTCAAGGATGACCTCAAGGCGCTGATGACCGACAGCCAGGAGTGGTGGCCGGCCGATTGGGGCCATTACGGCGGTCTGATGATCCGGCTGGCATGGCACGCGGCGGGCAGCTATCGCCTCGCCGACGGGCGCGGCGGCGCGGGCACCGGCAATATTCGTTTCGCGCCGCTCAACTCGTGGCCCGACAACGGTAACCTCGACAAGGCACGCCGCATCCTGTGGCCGATCAAGAAGAAATACGGCAACAGGCTGAGCTGGGCCGATCTCATCATCCTCGCGGGCAACATGGCCTATGAATCGATGGGGCTGAAGACGTTCGGCTTTTCCTTTGGACGCGAGGATATCTGGCACCCGGAGAAGGACACCTACTGGGGCGCCGAGCGCGAGTGGCTCGCACCGTCGGACAGCCGCTACGAGGATGTGGGCAAGCCCGACACGATGGAGAACCCGCTGGCCGCCGTGCAGATGGGTCTCATCTACGTCAATCCCGAGGGCGTCAACGGCCAGCCCGATCCGCTCAAGACCGCCGGCCAGGTGCGCGAGACCTTTGCCCGGATGGCGATGGACGACGAGGAGACTGCGGCGCTGACCTGTGGCGGGCACACCGTCGGCAAATGCCACGGCAACGGCGACGCCGAGGCGCTTGGGCCCGAACCCGAGGGCGCGGATGTCGAGACGCAGGGGCTTGGCTGGATCAACCCCAACCTGAAGGGTGCGGCCACCAACGCCATCACCTCGGGCATCGAGGGCGCATGGACGACCAACCCGACGCAGTGGGACATGGGCTATTTCAAGCTGCTCTTCGGCTATGAATGGGAGCTGACCAAATCCCCTGCGGGTGCCAACCAGTGGCAGCCGGTCGACATCCGTGAAGAGGACATGCCGGTCGACCCCACCGATCCCTCGAAGCGCGTTATGCCGGTCATGACCGATGCCGACATGGCGATGAAGATGGACCCGAGCTATCGCGCCATCTGCGAGAAGTTCATGCAGGACGAGGCGTATTTCGCCGATACCTTCGCGCGGGCATGGTTCAAGCTGACCCACCGCGATCTCGGGCCTCAGACGCGCTATATCGGCCCCGATGCGCCCGATGAAGAGCTGGTCTGGCAGGATCCGGTCCCGGCGGGCACCGTCGATTACGATATCGGCAAGGCCAAGCGCCTGATTGCCGGGAGCGGGCTGTCGGTCTCGGACATGGTCGCCACCGCGTGGGATTCGGCGCGCACCTTCCGGCAGTCGGATTTCCGCGGCGGCGCCAACGGCGCGCGCATCCGCCTCGCCCCGCAGAAGGACTGGGAGGGCAACGAGCCCGACCGTCTGGCGCGCGTGCTGAGCGTGCTGGAGCCGATTGCGGACGAGGTCGGCGCGAGTGTGGCCGACATTATCGTGCTGGCGGGTAACGTGGGTGTCGAGCAGGCCGCCAGGGCCGCCGGGTTCGACATCGAGGTGCCGTTCGCGCCCGGTCGCGGGGATGCCACCGACGAGATGACCGACGCGGATTCGTTTGCCGTGCTGGAGCCGCTCGCCGACGGTTTCCGCAACTGGATGAAGAAGGACTACATCGTCACCTCCGAGGAGATGCTCCTCGACAGGGCGCAGCTCATGGGCCTCACCGGGCCCGAGATGACCTGCCTGATCGGGGGGATGCGGGCCATGGGTGCCAATCACGGCGGCACCGCGCATGGCGTCTTTACCGACCGGGTGGGCGCGCTGACGACCGATTTCTTCACCACGCTCACCGATATGGGCCTGAAGTGGGAGCCCGCGGGCGGAGGTCTCTACAATATCGTGGACCGCAAAACCGGCAAGACCCGCCACACCGCGACGCGGGTTGATCTGGTATTCGGCTCGAACTCGATCCTGCGCGCCTATTCGGAGGTCTACGCACAGGACGATGCGGCAGAGCGTTTCGTCTACGACTTTGTCTCTGCGTGGACCAAGGTGATGGAGGCCGACCGCTACGATCTGGGCTGATTGCGGCCTGGGCGAATGACAAGGGGCGGCGCCGGGACGATCCGGTGCCGCCTTTTTACGTGCGCTGCCGCAGCGCCCGCCAGCAACCGCGAAGCGCGGCCATGTCGTCGGTGATAAGCGTGACCGGCATTGCCTGCATGATCCCGGCATAGGGGCCGCGCGCGGTGAAGGTCGAGGCGAAATCCGTCCCGGTCAGGTGTGGGGCGACCGCCCGCGCGGTACCGCCGATGAGGTACACACCACCGGTGGCCATGTGGGTGAGCGCGAGGTTGCCCGCTACCGCGCCCAGAAGCCGCGCGAAGAGCGCCAGCGTGTCGCGCGCCGGGCCACCGTCGCCCGCCGCCGCGACGATCGCGGGGGCGTCGCGCGTCTCGCCGGTGCGCAGCCGGTGCAGCCGCGCCAGCCCCGGCCCCGAGAGAAGCGCCTCGTAGGGCTTGTGCGCCACCTCGCGGCCCAGGGCTGCGATCACGGCATTCGCGGCCTCATCCAGATGCGGCAGACCGGAATGCCCCGCCTCGGCGGGCGGCACGAAGAGGCGGTCGCCCACGCGGTACGCCACCGCGATGTTGCTGCCGGTGCCGAGGCCCAGCACCATGCGCGCGCCGTCTGGGTCGGGCGTGCCGGGCAGGATGGGGGTGAAACAGCCCGGGTCGAGATCGTCGAGCGCCATCGCCTGCGCCTGAAGATCGTTCATCAGGTACACCGGCGCCGCGCCCGTGAGGGCGGCGAGCGCCGCCGCCTCAATGCGCCAGTCGAGGTTGGTCAGTTGCGCCGCCCCGGCACGCACCGGCCCGGCGACGCCCGCGCAGAGCGCCGAGACCTTCGCCCCGCCCAGATAGGCCGCGACCAGCGCCTCTGGCGTGGCGAAATCGGCATTGGCCAGCCGCTGCGCGGTTTCCGGGCGCAGCCCGTCCCCGGTGGCCAGTGCCAGCCGGGTGTGGCTTGCGCCGATATCGGCCAGCACCCACTCAGCCATCGCGCCAGCGCGCGGCCAGCGCCCGCGCCGCTTCGGCCAGCAGCACCACGTCGATCCCCACGGCAAGGGCGCGCGCGCCCCAGTCGCGGTAGCGCGCAGCCGTTTCCGGGTCGAGCGCGAGGATGCCGGGCGCGCGCCCAGCCGCCGCGATCCGCCCCAGCGCGTCCTTGATTGCCTCTTGCACCTCGGGGACCGAGGCATCGCCGAGATGGCCCATGTCGGCGGCAAGGTCCGAGGGGCCTATAAAGACCACGTCCACCCCCTCGACGGCGAGGATCTCGTCAAGCGCGGCGAGCCCTGCGCGCGTCTCGACCTGCACCATCAGGCATGTCTGCGCGTTGGCCGTGCGGATGTAATCGGGAATGCCGGAGAACCGTGAGGCGCGCGCCAATGCCGCGCCCGATCCGCGCACGCCCTCGGGCGGGTAGCGCATGGCGCGCACGAGGCCCTCCGCCTGCGCCGCGCTCTCGACCATCGGGATGAGCAGGGTCTGCGCGCCCGCGTCCAGCACCTGCTTGATCGCCCATGTCTCGCCCATGGGCAGACGCACAACCGGCTGCGTTTCCGCGCCGCGCAGCACACCAAGCTGCGCCGAGATCGTGCGCAGGTCGTTGGGCGCGTGTTCGGCGTCGATCACCAGCCAGTCGAAGCCGGCCTCGGCCAGCACCTCGGTCGGGTAGGGCGCGGCAAAGCCAGCCCAGCAGCCATAGAGTGTCTCGCCGCGCGCAAGCGCGGATTTCAGGCGGTTTTCGGGGGCGGGCATGGTTCTCTCCTCTCAGGTGGTCGGGGCCAGCATAGACCGCGGTGGCCGTGGCTGGCGAGGGGGTGCATGGACAATCCGCTGTGTGCGTGCTTCGGTCTCTCCACGTCAGGGAGGGAGCCATGAAACTCACGCTGCACCACGTCAATCTCGCCACCTTTGGCGCGCATCTCGAGGCGCACGGCATTCCCTATTCGGACTGGGGCAACCGGGCGATGGCGGGGTGGCACCAGATATTCTTCTATGATCCGGACGGCAACGTGATCGAGGTTCACCAGAAAGCGGATGGTGCGCCGTGACCGATCATCTCAAGGGCCTTCTCATCACCGCGACCGGCGTGTTGTTCATCGTGCCGGACTCGCTGTTCGTGCGGCTGATCGAGGGCGACGCCGCGTCGATCACCTTCTGGCGCGGGATCACCGCAGGCAGCGTGATCCTGATCGGCGTGCTGCTCACCCGTGGGCCGACAGGCTTTCGCGAGGTGGCGGCGACGGGGGGGCGCGGCGCGCTCTATACGGTGCTGCTGGGCATGTCCCTGTCGGGCTTCGTGCTGGCGGTGAGCTGGACGAGCGTGGCCAACGTGGTGCTCATCCTCGCCTCCATGCCGGTCTTTGCTGCGCTCTTCAGCCGCGTTTTCCTGGGCGAGACGATCAGCCTGCGGATGGTGCTGACGATGATCGGGGTGTTCGCCGGGCTGGCGCTCATCCTGCGCGGCTCGCACGAGACGGCGGGAGCGCATTGGAGCGGCGACCTCGTGGCGCTCGGCGTCTCGGCGACATATGCGGCGGCGATGACCACGGCGCGGCGGCTGCGGGCGGTGTCGCTCGTGCCGACCATTCCGGTGGCGATGATCGGGGCCTCGCTGCTGGTCTGGCCGCTGGCGTCACCGCTGGAGGCGTGGCAGGCAAGCTGGCCGCTCCTGCTGGCGCACGGGGCGTTCATCAGCGTAGCGACCTCGCTGATGACGCTGGGGCCGCGCTATATCACCGCGGCAGAGGTGGCGCTGCTGATCCTGCTGGAATCGGTGTTGGCACCGCTGCTCGCCTGGGCGGTGATCGGCGAGGACCCGGGACGTTGGGCGCTCATTGGCGGGGCGGTGGTGATCTCGGTGCTGGCCGTGTCGAATATCTGGGCGCTCAGGATGAGCCGCCGGATGCGCATTCGACCGCAGCCGCGCACCGGGCCGCCGCTCTGAGACAGGCGGATCTTTATCTAGGAGCGGGCTTGGCGGCGCGGTGCCGCTCAGACGAAATTGACCGGGCGCTTCGGGCTTCTGTCGACCGTTAGCGAAAACACGTCAGGGCGGGAGTAGTGGCCGCTGGCGTCGAATTTCCGGCGTGAGGCGCGGGCATCGGCGACGTTGATCTCGGCCATGAGCAAGCCCTTTTCGCGGTGCATCGGCCCGGCGGCGACCCCGCCGAAGGGTTTGTAGACCACGGCATCGCCGGGGTTCACCCATTCATCCTTGTTGGGAAACAGGGTATCGTAATGCGGGATGTTCGTGGGAATGTCCGACGCCTGTAATGCGGTGGCGCATCCGATCACCCAACAGCCGCCTTCGCGGGCGATATGCTGCATCGTGGCCAGCCAGGTGTCGCCACTATCCCAGGTCGGCGCGACATAGATGTCGATGTTCTGGGCATAGAGCGCGGCGCGCGCCATTGGCATGTAGTTTTCCCAGCATAGCAGCGCGCCGATCCGCCCCACCGCGGTATCGACCACGTTGAGGCCCGCCCCGTCGCCGAAGCCCCAGATCATGCGTTCCGGGTTGGTCGGCATCAGCTTGCGGTGGTTGTTGGCTATGGTGCCGTCGGCGTCGATGATGATGCATGAGTTATAGAGGGTTGAGCCCGACACGGCACCATCGAGTTCCTGGTACCCGGCCACGATGACCATCTCGTGCTCTGCCGCCGCCTCCTGCAAAGGAGCCATGCCGTTGCGGCTCAGATCGATCGAATTGGCCTGCAACAGGGCGAATAGCTCGTCCGTCTTGCCCATGTCGGCGCCCGGTGAAAGGCGCCAGCAGAACGTTGGATACCCTGGAAACCAGGCTTCGGGAAAGACCAGCAGCCGCGCCCCCTCGCTGGCGGCTTGCGCAACCAGTTCGACCGCGCGATCCATGCTGGCAGCGAGGTCGAGATAGACTGGCGGCTGTTGAACGATTGCGATCTTCATGGCGGTTTCTCCCATTGATCAGCCTGTCGCCGATGATTGGCGTCAAGATACGCTGTCAATGTCGTTGCTATGTCCCTTCCGCGATAGTCCTGAAACTGTACTGGATCGGGGCGGTCCGAACCCCTAGTCTCGACCGATCCTGGTTTCGCAGGAAAAGGAGACATCTCATGAGTGGCAGCTACGGTCAGTTTTGTCCGATCTCGATGGCCTCGGAGGTCCTGTGCGCGCGCTGGACGCCGCTATTGCTGCGAGAACTCCTGTGCGGAAGCACGCGGTTCAACGATTTGCGGCGGGGCCTGCCACGGATGTCGCCATCGCTATTGTCGAAGCGCTTGGGAGAGCTGGAAACGGCCGGGGTCATCCATTCCGTCAAAGGCGCTCACGGCGTCAAGGAGTACCGCCTGACACAGGCCGGCGAAGAGCTTCGCCCGCTTGTGATGGGGATCGGGGCGTGGGGGCAGCGATGGGTGGAAAGCGAGATTTCCCTCAACAACCTGGATCCCCAATTGCTGATATGGGATATGCATCGCGGCCTGAATATTGATCCGCTGCCGGAGCGCCGGGTATGCCTTCAGTTCGTGTTTGGCGATTTGCCCGTCACGCGACAGAATTACTGGTTGCTGGTTGATCCGCAATCCGGCGTCGAGGCCTGCTATTCTGATCCGGGTTACGAGGTTGACCTGTTTTCCGAATCGAGCCTGCGCACCATGACGGCGATCTGGATGGGTCTGGATACCGTCCAGAAAGCGGTAAAGGATGGCAGGCTGAATTTGACCGGTCCACGCGAAATCGCCGCCAGAATGCAGGAATGGCTGGGCCTCAGCCCGTTCGCCCAACAGGAGCGGATGGTCGGCTAGAAATTGACCGTCACACCCGGCAGGTTTAGCGCCTTGACGAGGTCGCGCAATTCCTGCCGTGCCGCGATGTTGGAGATGTTGAGCCCCTTTACCCCGATATCGCGCAAATCAAGCAGCGTGAGCCCGCGCGGGAACAGTTCGCGGAAGATCACCCGCTCGTTGAAGCCCGGCGCCACGCGAAAGCCGATCCGGCGCGCCAGCGCGTCGAGCGCGCGGCCCATCTTTTCCTTGTTAACCATCGCCTGTGCGCCCACCCGGTTGCGCAGCACAACCCAATCGATCGCCCGCAATCCCGCCTGCGCGCGCAATTGCCGCGCGTTCCACACCATCTCGGAATAGACCGATGGCCCGAGGATCGTCTGCCCGTCGGCATCGGTCCGTGCCAGGAGGTCGAAATCTATGAAGCTGTCGTTGAGCGGCGTGATCAGCGTATCGGCGAGGCTGTGGGCGACCTGGCTGAGGCGGGTATGCGAGCCGGGGCAGTCGATCACGATGAAATCCCTCTCGGGCTCGGCGGCCGCCATTGCCGCGGCGAGGCGGCGGTCATAGAGGTTCTCGCCGGGCTTGAGATCGGCCTCGGCGACCTCGGGCAACTCGACGAGCCGGGCGCTTGGCAGGTCGAGTCCCTCCTTTTCAAGGAACCGGGTACGGTTCTCGGCGTAGCGCCCGAAGCTGCGCTGCCGCAGGTCGAGGTCGAGGGCGCTTGTGCGGTGGCCCATGCGAGCGAGCGCGGTTGCCACGTGCATCGAGACGGTGGATTTGCCAGCTCCGCCTTTCTCGTTGCCGACCACGATGATATGCGCCATGCCTTGCCTTTCCCCAGCGGCGTTTTTCCGCCGATCCTACCCTCTGGTTCTCAATCGGGGAAGCGTGGCGCAGGGTCAAGCCGCTTCGCGTGGCTTTCGCTGGCACCTCGCCGATGCCACGGCTAGGGTCGCGCACATGACCGAGACCGCGCTTACCTATTCTCCCGACCAGGCCGAGGCCCATGACCGCATTGCCGAGGCGCTGCGCGGCGTGGGGGTTGATATCGTCGAGGGAACGCTCATGCCGCCGCGTGAAGGCGGGCGCGCGGTGATGGCCGTCGTCGGCAAGGCCGGGTCGGGCAAGACGCTGCTTCTGGCCGCGCTTTACCGTGCGCTCGAGGAGGCGGGCGTCGATGTGGTCTCGGGCGATTGGGAGGGGCGGCGCCGCCGCGACCGGCGCACGCTGGCCATTCTCGCGCCCACCAACAAGGCGGCGAGCGTGCTGCGGATGCGCGGCGTGCCCGCGACGACCATTCACCGCATTCTCTATACCCCGGTTTATGACCCGGAATACGCGAAGATTGCCGAATGGCTGGCAGGGCAGGGCGCGAAGCCGGAGATCGAGGGGCTGACCGAGCAGGCGCTCGACCGGGCACTGGCGTTTTACCAGAATCACAAGTCGATCCCCGGCGCGCTGGCGGCGGCGGGGCTCCGCGGCTCGGATTTCATTACCGGCTGGACGCGTCGCGAGGAGCCGCTCGATATCGGCCTCGTCGATGAGGCGAGCATGCTCGACGCGCAGCAATTCGAGGATTTGCAGGAGATTTTCCCGACGCTCGTCCTGTTCGGCGACCCGGCGCAGTTGCCCCCCGTCAAATCCACCGGCGGCATGGTGTTCGACAGCCTGCCCGCGCCCGCGCGCCTTACGCTCAGCCGTATCCACAGGCAGGACGCCGACAACCCGATCCTCGATCTTGCGCATGCGCTGGCCGACCCGGCGCTGGAATTCCACCATTTCGAGCGAATGATCGAGGACGCCGCCCGCCGCGACGAGCGGGTGAGATGGGCCGAGCGAGTCGAGGTGGACCTGATGGCGCGCTCGCCGGTCCTCGTGTGGCGCAACGCAACGCGCATTCGCCTCATCAATGCGTTCCGCGCGGTGCATGGCGCTCCCGAGACGGCGCTCCTGGAAGGCGAGCCGCTGATCTGCGACGGGATCGAGTTGCCGCTCAAGCACCGCAAGAAGCGGCTGGACCTGGAGGCGCGCGGTCTCATCAAGGGGGCGCAGGTGATCTATCTGGGCCCTGGCAAGCGGGCAGGATTCTCGCGGCTGCATGTCATCGGGGCCGAGGACCCGCGCCTATCGGCGGCCTCGATCGTCAAGATCGAGAAACCGGGCGAGGAAGAACCGTTCATCCCCTATGCCGCCAATATGGGCGCGGTGTTCCTGCATGGCGCGGCGGTGACGATCCACAAGGCGCAAGGATCGCAATGGCGCGATGTTCAGGTCTTTGCCCCTGACATTTATGCCGCCGCGCGGATGGGCCGGTCGGAAGCCGGGCAGCCGCTGTGGAAGCGGCTGGCCTATGTGGCGATCACCCGCGCCGAGGAACGGCTGCACTGGGTGGTGCGCAACCGGCTGTCGAAACCCACCGCGCCGCTGAGCGTGGACGACCTGCGCGCGAAGCCGGTGGCGCTGGAACTGGAACGGGAGGACGAAGCATGAAATCCGTGCTGATTACCGGCGCGAGCGCCGGGATTGGGGCCGCCTGCGCGCGGGCCTTTCTGGAAGCGGGCTCGAAGGTCGGGCTGATGGCGCGTCGCGCGGAGGCGTTGGAGGCGGTGGCCGGGGGGCATGGCAATGCCGTGATCCTGCCCGGCGACGTGACTGATCCGCAGGATGTGGCGCGTTGTTTCGACGATTTCGTGGCCAAGGCGGGCCGGCTCGACGTTCTTTTCAACAACGCCGGCAGCTTCGGCCGCGCGGCGATGATCGACGAGTTGGATTATGACGAGTGGCGGCAGGTGGTGGATGTGAACCTCCACGGCATGTTTCTCTGCGCGCAGGCGGCGTTCGGCCAGATGCGGCGGCAATCGCCCCAAGGCGGGCGGATCATCAACAACGGCTCGATCTCGGCTCATTCTCCGCGCGCGGGCTCGGTCGCCTATACCACCACCAAGCACGCGATCACCGGGCTGACCAAGACGCTCAGCCTCGATGGGCGCGCCTTTGACATTGCCTGCGGCCAGATCGACATCGGCAATGCACGCACTGAATTGCTGGAAGGAATCATCGCGGCCAACCCTGACTCTCCGCCGCCGGTGATGGAGGTGGCCCACGTGGGCAACGCGGTCCTGTCGATGGCCGAATTACCGCCCGAGGCCAACGTGCAGTTCATGACGCTGATGGCCACCAAGATGCCCTATATCGGACGCGGGTAGATCGCACGTCAGGCACCTTCCGGGCGATAGACGCAATCGGCCAGGGTGCTGCGGTTAAGGTCCGCGACGAACGCGGCCTCGGCATGGGCCAGCCGGGATTTCAGCTGGCATTTCGGGGACAGGATGCAGGCGTTGCTGCCGGTCGCGAAACATTCCACCAGCGCCTGGTCGGCCTCGAGCACGGCCACCACATCGCCAAGGCGGATATCCTCGGAGGGGCGGGCCAGCATAGCGCCACCACCTCCGCCGCGCCGGGTTTCCAGCAGGCCTGCCGCGGCCAGTGCCGAGATCACCTTGGCCAGGTGGTTGCGTGAGACCCGGAGTTCAGCGGCGAGATCGGCGGCGGTAAAGGCGCGGGCCGGATCGCCCGCCATGCGCATGAGCACGCGCAGCCCGTAATCGGTAAAGGAGGTGAGGCGCAAGGTCGCGCTCCTGAATTGGTATTTGCAATGCGTATTATAGCGCGGTAACGAGTAAATCAAATACCAATGCGTTCGGCTCGGGCGAATCGCGGGTGAAAGGGCTGCGCATGCAACAAGATGCCGCCATCGCAAGACCGTATGAGATGGGCGACCTGATTGGTCAAAACACGCTGGAAAACTGTATGTTCATCAACGGGTTAGGGCCTGCTGCATGACCCAGAGCAAGACATATGCCTCGCCGCCCTGCATGGCCTCGGAGGTCGATCCCACCTATTTCGATCCGATGAGCGTCGATCCAGATCAAGCGCGCGACGTGGCGCGCTGGCGGCGGGCGGAACGGATACGGCTGGCCAGGCTGAGGGAGGATCTGGGCCAGGCGGGGCGTGCCCGGGTCTCAGGCCAAATCGGCCGGCACCTGTCGCGTGTGCTGGAGGAACGCGGTGTAGGACAAGGGACCGTCCTCGCCGGCTACTGGCCGATCAAGGGCGAACCCGATCTGCGCCCGGTTCTGAAAGGGCTACATCGTGCGGGCGTTACCATAGCCCTGCCGATTGTGGAAACCCGCGCGGCCCCGCTGATCTTTCGGCGCTGGACACCTGATACCAAGATGGTCCGCGGCGACTGGAACATCCCCGTTCCGCCACCCGAGGCCGACCCGCTGATCCCCGACATCACGCTGGCGCCCTGCCTTGGCTGGTCCGAGGGATGCTATCGGCTGGGCTGGGGCGGGGGGTATTTCGACCGCACGCTGGCGTCGCTCGACCCGCGCCCCGTGGCCATCGGCATCGCGCTCGGTGCCGCGAACCTGACCACGATCTATCCGCAACCCCACGATATCCCGCTCGATCTGATCGTGACCGAGGAGGGGCTAGTCGCAGAAAGGACGGCCACGTCATGAGCACTGGAGTTCACACTGTCTCTCCGGCCCGATTGCCCGGAGGTGGCGTAGTCTCGCGTCTGGCCTGTGCTGTGGTGCAGCCGATCCTGTCGCGTGTCGTGCGGCGGATCGCGGCACGGCACCCGTCGCTCTTTGCCCGCCTGGGCCCGCATCAGGGCACCGATTTCCTGATCGACCCGGTCGATCTGCCCTTTGCCCTGCACCTGCGCCCCGACCCCGGCGCGCTGTTGTTTCGCGCCGTGCCGCGCGATGCCGTGCCGCAGGCGGGTGCGGTGATCCGGGGGCGGTTCCTGCTGCTGCTGGAACTGGTGGATTCCGAGGAGGATGGCGATGCCGCCTTCTTCTCGCGCGATCTGGAGGTGACCGGCGACACCGAGGCGGTGGTGCGGCTGCGCAACGCGCTGGATGACGTGGACGGCTCCATCGCCGAGGAGACGGCGGCGATGTTCGGCCCGCCCGGGCGGGCCGTCCTGGCACGGTTGCGCCGTGCCTATACCCCCGAGATGGAAAGGACCTGATCCGAGATGAGCCTTGCCGAACTGATCTGCCCCGCGGGCACCCCTGCCGCCCTGCGCACCGCCGTCGATGCGGGTGCCGACGCGGTCTATTGCGGGTTTCAGGATGCGACCAACGCGCGCAATTTCCCGGGCCTGAACTTTACCCCCGATGAGCTGGCCGAGGCGGTGAACTATGCCCATGCCAGGGGGACAAAGGTGCTGCTGGCGCTCAACACCTACCCGCCCGCGGGCAAGGTGGATCTCTGGCGGCAGGCGGCGGATACCGGCGCGCGGCTGGGGGTGGATGCCTTTATCGTCGCCGACATGGGCGTGGCCGATTACATCGCGCGCACGCATCCCGGCGTCAGGCTGCACCTGTCGGTGCAGGCGGCGGCCTCGTCGCCCGAGGCGATCCGCTACTATTGCGAGCATTTCGGGGTCAGGCGTGTGGTGCTGCCGCGTATCCTGACCATCCCGGAAATACGCCAGATCAAGCGCGAAATCCCCTGCGAGATCGAGACCTTCATCTTTGGCAATCACGGTCTGATGGTCGAGGGGCGGTGCAGCCTGACCAATTACCTGACCGGGCAATCCACCAACATGGACGGCGTGTGTTCGCCCGCTTCGGACGTTGAGTATGCGCGGCATGAGGATGGGTCGATGTCCTCGCAATTGGCGGGGTTCACCATCGACCGGTTCGGCCCAGAGGAGAAGGCCGGGTATCCCACTATCTGCAAGGGCCGCTACACCGCGCCCCATAGACCAGAGGGGTATTACGCCTTCGAGGAGCCGGTGAGCCTGAACCTTTCACGGCTTTTGCCCGAACTGATCGATGCGGGTGTGCACGCATTCAAGATCGAGGGGCGGCAGCGATCGAAATCTTATGTGCGGGGCGTGGTGCGTGCCTTCCGCGCGGCGGTGGACGATATCCGCGCCGGGCGGGAGGCCAACATGGCCGATCTGGTCGCGCTGACCGAGGGGCAGAAACAGACGCAGGGCGCGTTCGAGACCAAGAAATGGCGGTGACGGAGATGACGACGAAACTGACCCTCGGGCCGATTGCCTATCACTGGTCCGCCGAGAGGCGCCGCGACTTCTACGCACGCATCGCTGACGAGGCCCCGGTGGACGAGGTCTATCTGGGCGAGGTGATCTGTTCCAAGCGCGCGCCGTTCCACGAGGGCGAGCTGCCCGAGATCATCGAGCGGTTGGAACGTGCGGGCAAGACCGTGATCGTCTCGACCCTGGCCGAGGTGATGCTGAAACGTGAGCGCAAGGCAACAGATGATCTTGCGGTGATGGACACCCCCGAGATCGAGGTGAACAACGCCGCCGGGCTATATGCTCGCGGCAGGCGGCCGCATCGCATCGGCCCGTTCATGAACGCTTATAACGAGGCCACGATCGCGTGGATGGCCGGGCAGGGGGCGACCCATGTCTGCCTGCCCACCGAATTGCCCGCCGAGGCGATTGCCGTGGCTGCCGCAGCCGCGCGAGATGTGGGGCTCGGGGTCGAGGTGCAGGTCTTCGGGCGCGCCTCGCTGGCGGTTTCGGCCCGCTGCTACCACGCCCGGGCGCACGGGCGGACCAAGGACAATTGCCGCTTCGTCTGCGAGGACGATCCTGACGGGATGCCGCTTCGCACCCGCGACGATGCGCCGATCCTGCGCGTGAACGGAATCCAGACCCAGTCCGAGAGCTATGTCGACCTGCTACCCGAGGCGGATCGGTTGGTGGCCGACGGTGTGACCCATCTTCGGCTCATGCCGCAGGATGTGGACATGGTGGCGGTGGCGGGTGTGTTCCGCGACGTGTTGGACGGGGCGCTGCCGGTCGATGAGGCGGATGGCCGCCTTGGTGTACTGAGCGGGGCTGTGAACCTGAGCAACGGCTTCTATCATGGTGCTGCGGGCTATCGCCGGATCGCCATGGCTGCACGGACGTGACGGCAAGAAGGAGGCCCTCGAATGACGACGGCTGAGCGGATGCGCGCCTGGCGCGGTCCCGCGATCCTGACCTACGGGTTCCGTCCGCTCTTTCTCGGGGCGTCGGTCTGGGCCGCGTTCGCCATGGCGCTCTGGGTGCCGATGCTGTCTGGTCACATCACCCTGCCCACGGCCTTCGATCCGGTGAGCTGGCACGCGCATGAGTTTCTATTTGGCTATCTCGGGGCGGTGGTCGCGGGTTTTCTGCTGACGGCCGTCCCGAACTGGACCGGACGCCTGCCCATCGTGGGCTGGCCGCTGGGCGTGCTGGTGGCACTGTGGCTGGCAGGGCGCGTCACGGTGGCGGTCTCGGCGGGCTTGCCGCCGCTCTTCGTGGCCACGGCAGATCTGGCCTTTCCTGTGGTTTTCGGGGCGGTGCTCGCCCGCGAGATCGTGGCCGGCCGGAACTGGCGCAACCTGATCGTGCTTGGAATGCTCGCGGTCTTTACTCTTGGAAACGCGCTCTTTCACTGGGAGGCGGCGCGCGGCGGTTATGCCGCGCAAGGCCATGGCCTGCGGCTGGGCCTTGGTGCGGCGATCATGATGATCGCCGTGATCGGCGGGCGCGTCGTGCCGTCCTTTACCCGCAACTGGCTGGTCAAACGTCGCAGCGCGGTCCTGCCCGTTCCGCCAATGCAACGCTTTGACAAGGGGGCGTTGGTCGTGATGCTGGGAGCGCTTGTGCTGTGGGTCGTGCAGCCACTGCACCCGCTAACGGGTGCAGCACTCGTGCTGACCGGCGCGCTGCATGCGTTGCGGTTGGGGCGTTGGGCGGGGCACCGGACCCTCGCCGAGCCGCTGGTGACGGTGCTGCATGTGGCTTACGCCTTTCTTCCCCTGGGCGCACTGGCGATCGGTGTCGAAATTCTCCTGCCCGGTGGCCTGGGCATGGCCGGGGCGCAGCATCTGTGGATGGCGGGCGCGGTCGGGCTGATGACGATGGCGGTCATGACGCGCGCGACGCTGGGCCATACCGGGCAGGCGCTGAGTGCCGGGGCGGGCACGATCGCCATCTATGCGGCCCTCATCCTTGCCGTGCTGGCCCGGGTGGGCGCGGGTATCTGGCCCGAGCACGCGGCATGGCTGCATAGCCTGTCGGGCCTGGCATGGATCGCGGGTTTCGGCGGGTTCGCGGGGCTGTATGGGCCGGTGATGTTGCGGCCCCATGTCGACAAGGCGCGATAAAGGGTGCGTTTGGGCCGCGGGCATGTCGCGGCGGGGCCTGAGGTGGCGACTGGCACGGCCTTGCCCCGTCGTCAGGTGGAATGATCGTCGATCAGAGGATTGGGTTTCGCAAAGCTGGCCAGGTCCCCGGGGTCGGTAATCGTGATCTGCATACCGTCCACCTCGACGCCGTAGGGCTGCAGCCCCTTGAAGGCACGGCTGAGATTTTCCGGTGTCATGCCCAGTACGGCGGCGAGGTGGCGTTTCTCGAAGTCCAGTTCGAATGTCGCCGAGCCCCCTGACTGTATCCGCTGCCGCAGCAGGAAGTTGGCCAGCCGTTCCAGCGAGGTCCGCAGCTTGAGGTCCTTCTGTGCTTTGACCATCGAGCGGTAGCACTGTGCGAGCTCTGCCACGATGGCGCGGGCAAAGGAATTGTCGGCATCGAACACGGCGCGCACGTCCTGGCTTGGGATCAGAGCGATTCGGCTCTTTGTCAGCGTGCGGGCGGACATGAGATAGGGCGCGTCGAGGATGGTGGCGGCGAGGATGAAGGTCGAGATCGGGCGCACGGTGGCCATGCTGGTCTCGCGCTTGTTCCAGGCCGAGAACAGGTCGACCGATCCAGATAGGATGATGTGCAGGAAATCGCTCGTGTCGCCCTCGGAGATCAGCTCGATCTGTGGCGGAAAGTTCTGCACATAGGCCCCGTGCATCAGGTCGGTGAAATGCGCGTCGGCCATATCCCGGAAGAGATGCAGCTCCCGGATGTCGCGATGCACCGACTCGGGTAGTCCCATTCGTATTGGCATCACTCTCTCGATCGTCTTGCTGGCTCGCGGATTGATTATTGTCAATAAGCCACTTGTTCATTGCATTCAACCGGGTTGACGACAGTACGTGACCGGCATGACGGATTTCAGTAAGTTATTTATTTTCAAACGTTTTTCCAGAAATCTGATCCAGATCAAGTCTCTGCTCCCGGCTCTGCCCGCATGACTGGCCGAAGCCCGGTTGCGGGCAGGATACAACGACAGGCCGGAGGAAAAGGTCATGCACACACTCGATGGTGTCTCACGCTCGGATCAGTACCGGGCCTTGGGGCTCAGCACGTTTGCGTTCACCGTCTGCTTTGCCGTCTGGACGATCTTCTCGATAATCGGCGTTCAGATCAAGGAGGATCTGGGGCTGAGTGACACGCAGTTCGGCCTGCTGGTCGCAACCCCGATCCTGACCGGATCGGTCAGCCGCATTTTTCTGGGTGTCTGGACCGAGCAGTTCGGCGGTCGCATCATGTTTCCGCTTCAGATGCTGATCACGGCGGTCGCGGTTTGGTTGCTGACGAGCGTGCAGACCTATCCGGTCTTCCTGCTCGCCGCGCTCGGCCTGGGCCTGGCCGGTGGGTCGTTCATCGTCGGCGTGGCCTATACCTCGCGCTGGTTCGAGAAGGAAAAGCAGGGCACGGCTCTTGGCATCTTCGGCGCGGGCAACGTGGGCGCCGCGGTCACCAATTTCGCGGCTCCCTTTCTGGTTGTCGCGCTCGGCTGGGAAGGGACCGCGCGGGTCTATGCCATCGTGCTGGCCGTGGTCGCGGTGCTCTTCTACCTGCTGGCCAAGACCGACCCGGTGCAGGCAGAGCGTAAGCGCACCGGCGAAGGCCCCGCCTCGACCGGCTCGATGCTGGAGCCGCTGCGCGACCTGCAGGTCTGGCGGTTTGCCACGTATTACTTCTTTGTCTTCGGTGCCTTCGTGGCCCTCGCGAGCTTTCTGCCACGCTACTACACCGGGGCCTACGGTCTGGAACTGACGACCGCGGGTGTCTTTGCCGGACTTTACAGCCTGCCGGGATCGGTGTTTCGCGCGCTCGGCGGCTGGATGTCCGATATCTGGGGGGCGCGGTTTGTGATGTATCTGACGTTTATCGGGTCGCTGCTGATCCTGTTCGTCATGAGCTATCCGCAGACCGGCTATGTCGTGCAGGGCATCAACGGGCCGATCACCTTCGATTTCGGCCTTTCGGTGGGCGTGTTCGTCGCTCTAACGGTGATCCTCGGCTTTCTGATGAGCCTCGGCAAGGCCGCCGTCTACAAGCATATCCCGGTCTACTATCCCTATCACGTGGGGTCTGTCGGCGGGTTGGTCGGCATGATCGGCGGGCTTGGCGGGTTCTTCCTGCCGATCGCCTTCGGGGTGCTGCTCGATCTCACGGGGGTGTGGACCGCGCCGTTCATGCTGCTTTTCGTGCTGGTGCTGGTCTCGACCGTGTGGATGCACCTCGCGATCCGCCGGATGGAACGCCGCCGTCACCCCGGTCTCGAGGGTGAGAAGTACCTCTCCGACGTGCCGGATGCGCCACTGCCCAAACCTGTGGGCGGGTCTGGCGGTGCGCCTCGCGGCGCGGGATCGCAACCCGCGGAATGACGAACACAACGGTGCGGCCCGGTGCGGCCGCACCTCAATCCGAGACATAAGGACATATTCGACATGACGTCCCAATCCAAGAATTCCGGTCACCTGCTGACCGATTGGCAGCCCGAGGATACGGGCTTCTGGCAGCAAGGCGGGGCACGTATCGCCCGGCGCAACCTGTGGATCTCGATCCCGGCGCTTCTTCTGGCCTTTTCGGTCTGGATGGTGTGGTCGGTCGTGGTCGCGAAACTGCCTGCCATCGGGTTCGACTTCACCACCGGTCAGCTGTTCTGGCTGGCAGCGCTTCCGGGGCTTTCGGGGGCGACGCTGCGCATCTTTTACAGCTTCATGATCCCGATCTTCGGCGGGCGGCTCTGGACGACGTTGTCGACCGCCTCGTTGCTGCTGCCCGCCGTGGGCATCGGATTTGCCGTGCAGAACCCGGATACGTCCTACGCCTGGTTCCTGGTCCTCGCGCTGATGTGCGGCTTTGGCGGGGGCAATTTCGCCTCGTCGATGGCCAACATCTCCTACTTCTATCCGAAGGCGGAGAAGGGCAACGCGCTGGCGCTCAACGCCGGCCTCGGCAATCTGGGCGTGTCGGTGATGCAGTTCGTCGTGCCTGTGGTCATCACCATGGGGGTATTCGGCGCCGTCGGCGGTGCGCCGCAGGAGCTTTCGGATGGCGGGCGCATCTGGTTGCAGAACGCGGGATTCGTCTGGGTGCCGTTCCTGGTGATCGCCACGATCGCCGCGTGGTTCGGGATGGATGACATTGCCGATGCCAAGGCGTCACTGTCGGATCAGCTCCAAATCCTCAAGCGTCGGCAGAATTGGATCATGTGCATTCTCTATACCGGCACGTTTGGCAGCTTCATCGGCTATGCCGCGGGTTTCCCGCTGTTGATGAAACTGCAGTTTCCGGATCTCGACATGCTGCACCTGGCGTTCCTCGGGCCGCTGGTCGGTGCGCTGAGCCGTGCGGGCACGGGCTGGATCTCGGACAAGTGGGGCGGTGGTCGCGTGACCTTCTGGACCTTCCTCGGCATGATCGCCGCGGTCTGGGGCGTTCTGCAATTCCTGCCGCTGGGTGGCAGCGCGGGCAATTTCTGGGGCTTCTTCGCCTGCTTCATGGCGCTGTTCTTCCTGACCGGCGTGGGCAATGCCTCGACCTTCCAGATGATCCCGGTGATCATGCGCAAGGAAGTGGCCCGCCTCAATCCCGGGCAGGACGAGAAGGCGGCGCGCAAGCAGGCCGAGCGCGAGGCCTCGTCGATCATCGCCTTTACCTCGGCCATCGCTGCCTACGGTGCCTTCTTCATTCCCAAGAGCTACGGCACCTCGATCGCGCTGACCGGCGGGCCGGCGGCGGCGCTCTGGACCTTCCTGATCTTCTACGTGCTCTGCGCGCTGATCACTTTCGCAGTCTACACCCGCAAGGGTGGGCTGCTTCACGACATCGAACATGGCCGCGCCACCCCCGCGCAGCCCGCCAACTAAGGAGAGAGAGCCATGAGTCATCTGCTCGACAAGCTGAACTTCTTCCAGAGCAAGGAATTGGAGCAATTCTCTGACGGTTGGGGTCAGACCACCCGCGAGAACCGCGACTGGGAGGATACATATCGCAGCCGCTGGCGGCACGACAAGATCGTGCGCTCCACCCACGGGGTGAACTGCACCGGTTCGTGTTCCTGGAAGATCTACGTCAAATCCGGCATCGTCACCTGGGAAACGCAGCAAACCGATTATCCGCGTACCCGCGCGGGCATGCCCAACCACGAGCCGCGCGGTTGCGCGCGGGGCGCCTCCTATAGCTGGTATCTCTACTCGGCCAACCGGGTGAAGAACCCGCTCATTCGCGGCGCCCTGATGCGTGCCTGGCGCAGGATGCGTTCCACGATGACGCCGGTGGCTGCCTGGGCCGCAATCCAGAACGATCCCGACTTGCGCGCCTCGATCACCAAGACCCGCGGCAAGGGCGGGTTCGTGCGCGCAAGCTGGGACGAAGCGACCGAGATCGTCGCTGCCGCCAACGCCTACACGGCCAAGACCTACGGCCCCGACCGCGTCTTTGGCTTCTCACCGATCCCCGCCATGTCGATGGTCAGCTACGCCGCCGGTTCGCGGTATCTGAGTCTTTTGGGTGGCACCTGCATGTCCTTCTATGACTGGTATTGCGACTTGCCGCCGGCCAGCCCGCAGACCTGGGGCGAACAGACCGACGTGCCGGAATCGGCGGATTGGTACAACGCAGGCTTCCTGATGCTCTGGGGCTCGAACGTGCCGCAGACGCGGACGCCAGATGCGCATTTCTACACGGAGGTGCGCTATCGCGGCACCAAGTCGGCGGTGGTCAGCCCCGACTATTCCGAGGCCGCCAAGTTCGGCGATATCTGGCTCAACCCGCAGGCGGGCACCGATGCGGCGCTCGCGATGGCCATGGGCCATGTCATCCTGCGCGAATACCACCTCGACCGGCAGGCCGAGTATTTCGAGGAGTATGCCCGCAAGTACACCGACATGCCGATGCTGGTCCGGCTCGACGAGAAGGACGGCCACCTCGTGCCGGGCCGCATGCTGCGCGCCGAGGATTTCGACGGGAAGCTGGGCGAGAAGAACAACCCCGACTGGAAGACCGTCGCGTATGACGAGGCATCGAACCAGATCGTGGCACCCAACGGCTCGATCGGCTTTCGCTGGGGCGAAGAGGGTAAGTGGAACCTTGAGGAGAGGGCCAAGGGCACCGAGACCAATCTGCGCCTGAGCCAGATCCTCGAAGAGCATCACGACGAGGTCGTGGACGTCGATTTCCCCTATTTCGGTGGGGTCGCCACCGGAGATTTCGTGAAATGCGACCACCCCGACGTGCTCACGCGCAACATCCCCGCGCGGCGCGTCACGCTGGCGGGGGGCGACGAGGTTCTGGTCGCCACCGTGTTTGATCTCTTCTGCGCCAATTATGGCCTCGACCGGGGGCTGGGGGGCGACTGGGTCTCGAAGGATTTCGACGACGACCTGCCCTATACCCCCGCCTGGGCTGAAAAGATCACCGGCGTCGCGCGTGAGAAGATCATCGCGGTCGCACGCGAATTCGCGGGCAATGCCGAGAAGACGCGGGGCAAGTCCATGGTGATACTCGGGGCCGGTCTTAACCACTGGTACCACATGGATATGAACTATCGCGGCATCATCAACATGCTGGTGATGTGTGGTTGCATCGGGCAGGAGGGCGGCGGCTGGTCGCATTACGTGGGCCAGGAAAAGCTGCGCCCGCAAACCGGCTGGCAACCGCTCGCGTTCGCACTCGACTGGAACCGCCCGCCGCGGCACATGAATTCGACCTCGGCCTGGTATGCCCATACCGATCAATGGCGCTACGAAACGCTGCGCGCGGGGGAAATCCTGTCGCCCACGGCGCCCGAGGGCGATTGGGACGTGAGCCTCATCGACTACAACATCCGTGCCGAGCGGATGGGCTGGCTGCCTTCGGCCCCGCAGTTGAAAACCAACCCGCTGGAGGTGTCGAAAGCGGCGAAGAAGGCCGGCAAGGAGATCAAGGATTACGTCGCCGAGAAGCTGAAATCCGGCGATCTGGAAATGTCCTGTCAGGATCCCGACGCGCCCGAGAACTGGCCGCGCAACCTGTTTGTCTGGCGCTCGAACCTGCTGGGTTCCTCGGGCAAGGGGCACGAGTATTTCCTCAAGCACCTTCTGGGCACCGATCACGGCGTGATGGGCAAGGATCTGGGCGAGGAAGGCGGCGTGATGCCGAAAGAGGCGGTCTGGCACGATGAGGCGCCGAAGGGCAAGCTGGACCTGCTCGTCTGCATCGACTTTCGCATGTCCACCACCGCCGTCTATTCCGACATCGTCCTGCCGACGGCCTCCTGGTACGAGAAGGACGACATGAATACCTCGGACATGCACCCGTTCATCCACCCGCTTCAGGCGGCGGTGGATCCGGCCTATGAGAGCAAGTCGGACTGGGACATCTTCAAGACGATCGCCGCCAAGTTTTCCGAGGTGGCACCCGAGGTGCTGGGGGTGGAGACCGATATCGTACAGCTTCCGCTTCTGCACGACACGCCCGGCGAGTTGGCGCAGGCCCATGTCAAGGACTGGAAGAAGGGCGAATGCGACCTGATCCCGGGCAAGACCGCGCCCAACTACATCGCGGTGGAGCGGGATTATCCCAACCTCTACAAGAAGTTCACCTCAATCGGGCCGCTTTTGGAACGCTTGGGCAATGGCGGCAAGGGCATCAACTGGAACACCGATGAGGAGGTGCAAGCCTTGTGCGACCTCAACGGTGTGGTGCTGGACGAGGGTGTGTCCAAGGGCCACGCGAGGCTGGAAACGGCCATCGACGCCTGCGAGATGATCCTGATGCTGGCCCCTGAGACCAACGGCAATGTCGCGGTCAAGGCGTGGGAAGAGCTGGAGAAGCCCACCGGGCGGCACCATGCCCACCTGGCCGAGGGCGAGCATCACAACAAGATCCGCTTTCGCGATATCGCGGCACAGCCGCGCAAGATCATCTCAAGCCCCACATGGTCGGGGATCGAGAGCGACAAGGTCAGCTACAACGCGGGCTATACCAACGTGCATGAACTGATCCCGTGGCGGACCCTGACGGGCCGACAACAGCTCTACCAGGATCACCTGTGGATGCGCGCCTTCGGCGAGGGCTTTGTCAGCTACCGCCCTCCAGTCGATCTCAAGACCATCACCGCGGCCGTCAACAACGATGCCGCCGAGGGCAGCCCGCATGTGGTGCTGAACTTCATCACGCCGCACCAGAAATGGGGCATCCACAGCACCTATTCCGACAACCTGCTGATGCTGACGCTGAACAGGGGCGGGCCGGTCGTGTGGATGTCCGAGGTGGACGCAGCAAAGGCGGGACTCGTCGATAACGACTGGGTCGAGGCCTATAACATCAATGGTGCGCTGACTGCGCGGGTGGTGGTGAGCCAGCGGATCAAGCAGGGCACCCTCTTCATGTACCACGCGCAGGAAAAGATCGTGAACACGCCCGGATCGGAAAAGACCGGCCATCGCGGCGGCATCCACAACTCGGTCACCCGCGCCACGCTCAAGCCCACGCACATGATCGGCGGCTACGCGCAGCTCAGCTACGGGTTCAACTACTACGGCACCGTGGGCAGCAACCGCGACGAGTTCGTGATCGTGCGCAAGATGAAGAAGATCGACTGGCTGGACACCCCTGCGTCCGGGCCCGCAACCGGAAAAGTGGAGGCAGCGGAATGAGAGTTCGTGCGCAAATCGGCAAGGTTCTGAACCTCGACAAATGCATCGGGTGTCACACCTGCTCGGTCACCTGCAAGAACGTGTGGACGACGCGCGAGGGCGTCGAATATGCGTGGTTCAACAATGTCGAGACCAAGCCCGGCACCGGCTATCCCACCGACTGGGAAAACCAGAAACGCTGGAACGGGGGCTGGGTGCGCTCGGCCTCCGGCAAGCTGCAACCCAAGCAGGGGGCCAAGTGGCGGATCCTGGCGAATATCTTTGCCAACCCGTCGATGCCCGAGATCGACGACTATTACGAGCCGTTCGATTTCGACTATGACCACCTGAAATCCGCGCCCGACATGGATCATTTTCCCACCGCGCGGCCCCGGTCCAAGATCACAGGCGAGCGGATGGAAAAGATCGAGAAGGGCCCGAACTGGGAGGAAATCCTGGGCGGCGAATTCTCCAAGCGGTCCGAGGACTACAACTTCGAGAATGTGCAGAAGGAGATTTATGGAGAGTATGAAAATACCTTCATGATGTACCTGCCGCGTCTGTGCGAGCATTGCCTCAACCCGACCTGCTCGGCGTCGTGCCCCTCGGGCGCGATCTACAAGCGCGAGGAAGACGGCATTGTCCTGATCGACCAGGAGAAGTGCCGGGGTTGGCGGATGTGCATCTCGGGCTGTCCCTACAAGAAGATCTACTACAACTGGGAAAGCGGCAAATCGGAGAAATGCACCTTTTGCTATCCGCGCATCGAGAGCGGCCAGCCGACCGTGTGTTCGGAGACCTGTGTGGGCCGCATCCGATATCTGGGCGTGATCCTTTATGATGCCGACAAGATCGAGGCGGCGGCGAGCGCTGAGCGCGAGACCGACCTCTACGGCGCGCAGATGGATGTGTTCCTCGACCCGAACGACCCCGAGGTAATCGCCGCCGCTCGCCGCGACGGAATCCCCGAAGACTGGATCGAGGCGGCCAAGGTCAGCCCGGTGTGGAAGATGGCGATGGAGTGGAAAGTGGCCTTTCCGCTGCATCCCGAATACCGCACCCTGCCGATGGTGTGGTATATTCCGCCGCTTTCGCCCATCCAGAACGCCGCGCAGGCCGGCCAGATCGCGATGAGCGACCAGATGCCCGACGTGCGCAGCTTGCGCATTCCGGTGAAATACCTCGCCAACATGCTGACCGCGGGCGACGAGGAGCCCATCGTGCATGCGCTGGAGCGCATGTCGGCCATGCGGCTCTACATGCGCGCGCTCAGCGTGGACGGCGTGCGCGACGAGGCCATCGCTGCCCGCGTCGGCATGTCGGGCCGGGTGATCGAGGACATGTACAAGATCATGGCCATCGCCGATTACGAGGACCGTTTCGCGATCCCCACGGCGCACCGCGAACAGAACGAAGACGGGGCCGACATCCGTGGCGGCTGTGGCTTCACCGATGGCAATGGCTGTTCTTCTGGCGAGACGGGCAAGACGACGCTCTTCGGCGGCAAGAAGAAGAACTTTGCCCTGCCGCAGGAGACATTCTGATGATGGATCGCACATTGAAAGCCCTGTCGCTGATGCTCAGCTACCCTTCAACGGAGTTGCAGGCGGCCATGCCCGAGATCGGGGCGGTGCTGGTGAACGACACGCGCATCGACCCGGGCAGCCGGGCGGCGTTGCAGACGCTCGCAGACGCGCTGGCGCAGGGCGATATCTACGATCTGCAGGAGGGCTACGTGATGCTCTTCGACCGCTCGCGCACGCTCTCGCTCAACCTCTTCGAGCATGTCCATGGTGAAAGCCGGGACCGCGGCGGCGCGATGGTCAGCCTGATCGAGACCTACCGGGCGGGCGGGGTCGAGCCCGCCACCTCGGAACTGCCTGATCACCTGCCGGTGCTGCTGGAATTCCTATCGACGCGCCCCGGCGCGGAGGCACAGGATATCCTCGCCGACGCGGCGCATATCCTTGATGCGCTCGGCACAAGGCTGGAGCGACGTGAGAGTGGATATGCCAGCGTTTTCAGGGCGCTGTCGCAGATTTCCGGGACGCGGGTCGATGCCGAAACCCTGGCCGAGATGCTGGCGCAGCCCGATGACGATCCGACCGATCTGGAAGCTCTCGATGCGGTCTGGGAGGAAACCGAGGTCACCTTTGGCCCCGACCCGAATGCGGGATGCCCGCAGGTCCGCGAGATGCTGGCGGACATGGACGCCCCCGCATCCAAGTCAAAACCGGCCCCCGCCCCCATGAACAGGAGCGCATGACATGTTCGGCACTTTCGATATCAACTTCGTCATCTTCGGGGTCATGCCCTATGTCGCGCTGACGGTGTTCCTCGTAGGTTCCATCGCGCGCTACGAGCGCGATCCCTTCACCTGGAAAAGCTCTTCCAGCCAGCTCTTGCGGCGCAAGCAACTGGTCTGGGGGTCCATTCTGTTTCACGTCGGTATTCTGACGGTATTCTTCGGCCACCTCATCGGCCTCTTCACGCCGATCTGGGTGCTGGATGCACTGGGTGTTCCCTATGGGCTCAAGCAGTGGATGGCTGTGCTGATCGGCGGCCCGGCGGGCATCGCCGCGCTGATCGGCTCGACCATGCTCTTGCACCGGCGTCTCACCGATCCGCGTATCCGTGTGACCTCTACCTGGCCCGATATCATCATCATGGGGCTGATCTGGCTTCAGCTCGCGATCGGCCTTCTGACCATCACCCAGACGTTGCAGCACATGGACGGCTCGGAAATGGTCCGCTTCATGACCTGGTCGCAGAGCGTGGTGACGTGGAACATCAATGCCTGGGTCACGGTTGTCGATGTGCACTGGCTCTACAAGCTGCACATCTTCCTCGGGCTCATCATAACGATCCTGTTCCCGTTCACGCGGCTGGTGCATATCTGGTCGGGTTTTGCAGCGCCGTTCCGCTACCTGCTGGCGCGGCCCGGCTACCAGATCGTGCGCTCGCGCCGTCGCCGTCCGCTCGACGAGCGCCGCCGCGCGTTTGACGAGGTGCAGGGTGAAGCCGGCCCCTCGGCGACGACCCCGGCGGAGTGACTGTCATGAATGTGGCGCTTTTCCCCGATGTCGTCGTCAACGGCGAAACCATCCCCTCGGCGGCGGTTGCCGCCGAGGCCCAGAACCACACTGGCCCCCGTGACAAGCCCGGCATCGCCTGGCGAAAGGCCGCGCAGGCGCTGGCGATCCGGGCGCTTCTGTTACAGGAGGCTCGGCGGCGCGGGCTGGTGCCCGACCCGATGGAACTGGCCCCGGGCCGCTTCGAGACCGACGAGGAGGCGCTGATCCGCGCCCTTCTGGACGAGGCGCTGACCATCGCGCCTGTCACGGAAGAGACGGTGCGCGCCGAATGGGCAAAGGATCCGGCGCGTTACCGCTCGGCCCCGCTGTGGGATGTGTCGCATATCCTGTGCGCCTGCGATCCGCGCGATGACGAGGAGCGCGCGGCCGCCGAAGCGAGGGCAACTGCCCTGCTAGCAAAACTCGACGGCGAGGCCAAGGGCTTTGCCGCGGCCGCCCGCGAGAGCGATTGCGGTTCCAAGGCGTCTGGCGGTCACCTCGGGCAGCTTGGCCCCGGCGACACCGTGCCGGAATTCGAGGCGGCGCTGCGCAAACTGGACGAGGGCGGCGTGAGCCCCGCGCCGGTGTTGTCGCGGCATGGCTGGCACATCATCCGCCTGAACGCCATCGCACCGGGGCAGGTGTTGCCCTATGACGCGGTTCGTCCGAAAATCGCGCAGGCGCTGGAAAAAGCGGCCTGGGCGCGCGCGTCGCGGGACTTCATCGAGACGCTTGCGGCTGGGGCGACCATCGAGGGGGCGAGCCTTGCACCGATCTGAACCTCGCGGGAGGACCTGTCATGCGACGCTCGCATGACGGACGGGTCGAGGTCGGTCTTGCCACCCACCTTGCCCCGCCGTGGCGCACGACCAGCGTCAGTTCTCGCGTGGGCATTCTGATGTGAGATATGTCACATGGTCCGCATGAGCCTGAGACTGTCGTAAACCGCCGCATGGATGTTGCGGGAGACAACCGCGTCACCGATACGAAACAGTGCAAACCCAGCCCCAGGATTGCGCGTTATATTCTGGGCCTGTCCCGCGAGCAACGCATCCCGGTCCACCTCGCCAAGGTTGCGCGAATGCGGTTTCAACGCAAAGTACAGATCGTCGAGCGGCACTGTGCCATTGTTGACCACGACCTGATCGACCTCGCGCGTCATACGCGCCGTGCTGTAATCGCTGCAAAGGTCGGCCAACAGCCTGTTGCCCTCCCGCCGCACCGCGTTGAGACGCCAGGTGACGGTGAAGTGCACGTCTTTGCCCTGCACCTCGCGCAGGAATGGCGTCAATGTCATGGGCATTACCTCGGACGATAGCGCGCGGTCAGGGCTGACGATCTCGACCCGCGCGCCCGTCGCAGCGATCATCTCGGCGGCCTGAAGGCCGGCGGCATCCCCGGCGTTGTCAAAGACCAGCACATTCTGGCCCGGTCGAGCGTCCCCTGACAGGATATCCCAGCTTGAGACGGGTAAATCCTGTCCGGCATGCAGCGGCACGTCATGTGGCAGCCCGCCGGTGGCGACGATCACCAGATCCGCACCTGAGCCCAGCACCGTTTCAGGCTCCGCAAAACTGTTGAAGTGAAACCGAACGCCCAGCCGTTCGCATTCGGCCATGCGCCAGCCGATGAGGGACAGGATTTCGCGCCGCCGCTCGGATTGGGCCATCAGCCGCACCTGGCCGCCGGGGTCGTTGGCCGCCTCGTGCAGTTCGACATCATGCCCACGCTCGGTGGCCACGCGGGCGGCCTCTAGCCCGCCGGGGCCGGCGCCGATCACAAGCACCCGGCGCGACACGTCGGCGGGCGCTATGGAATGCGGCTGTTCCTGTTCCCGGCCCGTGGACGGATTGTGTGCACATAGCGCGGCGGCCCCCTGAAAGCGCCGGTCGAGGCAGAAATTGACGCCCACGCACGGGCGAATACGATCCTCTTGCCCGGCCTCGATCCGGCGGACGATATCGGGATCGGCCAGATGTGCTCGGGTCATGCCGATCATGTCCACCATGCCGGTTGCGATTGCGTGGCGGGCGGTGGCGACATCCGCCACCTTGGCGGCGTGGAATACGGGGATACCTGTCGCCTCGCGCAGCCGGGCCGCCGCTTCGAGGTGTGGCGCACTTCGCATGCCGTGCACGGGGATCATGTCGGTGAGCCCCGCATCCGTATCAATGTGTCCTCGCGTGACATTGACGAAATCCACCAGCCCGCTTTCCTTCAGGCGGCGGGATATTTCGAGTCCTTCCTCAGCATCGACCCCGTCCGCGCACATCTCGTCCCCGGCATAGCGCAGCCCCAGCAGGAAGCCGGACCCAACCCTGCGGCGCGTCTCTGTCAGCACCTCCATCGCCAGCCGCATGCGATTTTCGAGCGAACCGCCATAGGGCGCATCGAGATGATTGGAGCGCGGCGACCAGAACTGATCCAGCAAATGCCCCGTCGCGAGAAATTCGACACCGTCGAGCCCGGCCTCGTGCATGCGCGCGGCGGCGGTGGCGTAATCCTCGATGATCCGGGAGATATCCCAATCCTCGGCCAGTTTGGCGGCGTGACGGTGTGAGATTTCGCGCTCATGGCTCGATGATACGGTGGGCAACCAGTCCCCGCGGTCCCAGCGTGTGCGTCGGCCATGATGGGTCAGCTGGATCATCACCGCACAGCCCTCGTCATGACATTCCTGCGCAAGGGCGTGCATCCAGGGCACGATCTCGTCGCGAAACGCCTCTATACCCCCGCCAGAGGGCGCGCTGTCAGGGGCGACCGATGCAGAGCCCATGGTCATGGTCAGCGCCACACCGCCCCGCGCCCGCGCCACGTGATAGGCGCGGTAGCGATCCTTGGGCAGCCCATCTTCGGCATAGCCGGGTTCATGGCCGGTGATCAGCAGACGGTTCTTCAACGTCAGATGTCCGACCTGGCAAGGCTGCAACAACGGATCGTCACGCATGGCGCGGAAACTCCTTCAAGACACTTGGCTTCACTTTTGGCGCCACGTTCAATCCTTACCGGCACCGATTTGTGAGTGATCCTGACAGGAATGAAAGCGCATATGCTGTGGTATCCGGGCTAGAAACCGCAGAAAAAACCGTGACGAATGGTCGATACTGTGCAGGAGATGTGATTAGACGCTGCGCGGCCCGGCCTGAGGCGCCATAGCAACGAAAAAACAGAGGCTTGCGAACATATGGCGAGACAATTCGGCGAACCGACGGAAGACGAAAACGCGCAGGAGGCGGACAATACCCTGCGCGACAGCTTTCGCGTGGACAAGTTCATCGCCACGGCGCACCGGATCAGCCCTGCCGACCGCACGCTTTTGCACGAATTGACGGTTGGAGTGTTCTGGGCGCACCGTCGTCGCGATCTCGACATGCTCATCTCGCTTGGCGAAGGCTATCTGGCGATTGATGAAATCGGGCGCGCGATGGGGTCTGCCATGTGCTTTCGGGCGGGAAGCGATTTTGCCATGCTGGGCATGATGGTCACTGCGCCCCGTCTTCAGACGATGGGCACCGGGCGCTGGTTGTTGCGCAGGGTGATGAACGACTGTCCCGACATCGATCTGCGGCTGAGCGCGACGCGCCAAGGGTACCGGCTCTACAAGGAAGCGGGCTTTGTTCCGCTCGGCACGATCTGGCAGCATCAGGGCGTGACCCGGCAGATCCACCGGCCCGCGCCTGTGCCGGGCCTTGATTTGCGTCCCATGGAACCCGCTGATGCGACGCAAATTCGCGCACTGGACACGCACGCTTATGGAGCGGCGCGTGATGACACGATGGCGGCGCTGCTGCATCTGTCCGACGGGATGGTGGTCGAATCCGGGGACGAGATACGCGGCTTCGCGCTGCGCCGACGCTTCGGGCGGGGATGGGTGATCGGGCCGCTCGTCGCCGAAACCGAGAGCATGGCCATGATGCTTGCGGCGCCGCTCATTCAGCGCAGTCAGGGTGATTTCGTCCGTCTTGATACGCCAGCCGAATGCGAAGAGTTCGGTGCATTTCTGTCAGCGGCCGGAATGGGTGTCCACGACACGGTCACCGAGATGTATCTGGGCAACCAGCGCCGCTCGCTAAGCGGCCCGAGGATGTTTGGGCTTGCCGCCCATTCACTGGGCTAACCGGCAGTAGCATCACGATAGCCGATCCTTCATCGAGAACCACAGCCCCACCAAAGGCAGGAACCACGGACGCCCAGAATATCCCGGCACGGTGGGCCAGTCCAGACCGGCCAAGGGGTTGGCATCCGGGTGCCCCATGGCCATGTCCGCTAGCGACGCACCTACCAGGGTCGACATTTGCGCGCCATGCCCGGAGTAGCCCATGCCGTAGATCATGCCGTCCAATTCGCCGGCGCGGGGAAACCTGTCCTTGGTCATCCCGACAAGGCCACCCCAGCAATAGTCGGTCTCGATATCTGCAAGGTGCGGAAATATCCGCGCCATCCCGGCGCGCAGAATCTCGCCCGATTTTGCGTCCGAGCGTTGGTCGGAACTGGCTGAAAACCGTGCGCGACCACCAAAGATGAGGCGGTTGTCGGGCGACAGGCGGAAATAATTGCCTATATTCATCGAGGTCACGCAAGTGCGATTGCCGGGCAAGGTCGCTGCGACCTCTGCGTCGGTCAGCGGGCGCGTCGCCACGATGAACGAGCCGACCGATATGATACGCCTGCAAAAGGGCTTGAGCGGCGCCCCCTTGACCGCACCGGCATAGGCGCCTGTCGCGGCGATGATCCGCTCCGCGTGCAGATGGCCGCGCGGGGTGTCGAGCCTCCACAGGCCATCCTGTTTGCGCCGCCCCGTCACCGGTGCGTTCTCCCAGATCAGCGCCCCGTGCTCGGCCGTCGCCCGCGCCAGCCCCGACACATAGCGCCCCATATGCATCATTGCCGATTTCGGTTGCAGGCAGGCACCGTGGAATGCGCGCGATCCTATCTCGGCGCGCAGCGCGTCAGGTTCCAGCCAACGCGCCTCGGGATCGACTTCACGCGCGATCAACGCGCAATTGGCGCGCAGCGACGCGACGTGGCTTGGCTTCGACGCCAGCTTGAGCTTGCCCGAACGGCGAAAGTCGCAAGCAATTCGTTCCTCGGCGATGGTATCCTCGATCATGTCGATCGAGCGGTCATAAGCCTGATAGAGCGCGTGGGCGCGCTCTGCCCCCAGATGCGCCTTGGCCGCGGCATAACTGTGCGCCATGCCGTTGTTGAGGTGCCCACCGTTGCGGCCCGACCCGCCAGCCCCGACATGCTCTGCCTCGAGCAGCGCCACCGATACCCCCGCGCGCGCCAGTCGACGCGCCGCGCTCAGCCCAGTGAAGCCGCCGCCGATCACCGCCACGTCAAAGCGGCCCTCGACCGGGCCTTGGTGTCCGGCGTCGAAGGCGGGGGCGGTATCGTGCCAGTAGGATTCGTATTTCATGATCGTCTCTACCTGGCCTATAGCCCGACCAGGGCGGGCAGCCCGGAGATATCCGGGATCTCGGTATAACCGTAATACGGATTGGCCGGTTCATGGCCACGATTTACCCATGCCTTGTGGGTGATGCCGAGATCGTGCGCCGTCATCAGATCGTAGCGAAAGCTCGACGATACGTGCAACACGTCCTCCGGCCCGCACCCGAGCTGATCGAACATATACTCGAACGCGCGCATCTGCGGCTTGTACGCCTGTGCATCCTCGGCGGTGAAGACATGGGCAATGGGTGCGCCGAGATTGGCGATGTTGTGTGGGATCTGGCTGTTCATCGCATTTGTCAGCGCCACCAACGGGATTTTGTCCGCGATCCTGGCGAGGCCTGCCGGGACGTCCGCATGCGGCCCCCATGTCGGCACACGATGGTAGATCGCCGTCGCGATATCCGCATCGAACGCCACGCCGTTGCGCTTGCAGGTCCGTTCCAGCGAATTGTGCACCACCTCGGCATAGGGTTTCCATGCCCCGAGAACCTCATCGAGCCGGTAGGCCGCGAAATCCCGGATGAACACCTCCATCGCCTCGGGTGATAGCGTCTCACCGTAGTGATCGCGCGCCGCGCCGGCCATGTCGAAAAAGATCATGGTGCCGTGGCAGTCAAAAGTGATGAACTTGGGGCGGAAGGTCATGATGGTCTCCAAAGCGTCTGCGATGCCTTCATCCTTGCTGTTCGGCGGCGGAATGGATTGCCGCGTTTGACGGGCTTGCCGCAGGATATCGCGTTGTAAGGGCAGGATCCGGCAAAAGGTGCCGTTGGAACCGCACGAAGCAATGCCCCTCCCGTCTTGCTTCGGTGCAGGATCAAACATGCCTGCGCGCCATCTGACAAAAGGACACATAGCCACCATGGCCTTTGCCCGCACACCCCATGCGATGCTCGCCCAGCTTGTCGGCTTCGACACGGTTGTCGGGCGTCCGAACCTGTCGTTGATAGAGGCGGTCGCGGATTGGCTCGACGGGCACGGCATTTCCTGCCGCATCCTCGTCGGGCCGGAAGGCGACCGTGCCAACCTATTTGCCACGATCGGGGACGCGACGCGCCCCGGCTATATCCTGTCGGGTCATGTCGATGTCGTCCCGGCCGAGGAACCCGGGTGGCACGCCGACCCGTTCACCCTGCGCCAGACCGGCGATCGGCTGATCGGGCGTGGGGCGTGTGACATGAAGGGCTATGTTGCCGCTGTCCTTGCCGTCGCACCGGATCTGGCGGCGATGGCTCCGGCCACCCCCATTCATATTGCCCTCTCGTATGACGAGGAGGCCGGCTGCAAAGGTGTGCCACACCTGATCGCCAAGCTGCCAGCGTTGTGCGCGGCGCCGCTTGGCTGCATCGTCGGAGAGCCCACGGGGCTGGTGCCGGTGCTCGCGCACAAGGGCAAGGCGGCGCTGCGTTTGCGCGCGACGGGCGTGGCGGGCCATAGCTCGCGTCCTGATCTGGGGCGAAACGCGATTCACGCGCTGCTGCCTGCGCTGGTCGCTGCCGAGGCACAGGCGCGCGAGTTGCAGGCACGTGGCCCACGGGATGACCGGTTCGCGCCACCATGGTCCAGCCTGCAAGTCGGCACGGTCACAGGCGGGCAGGCGCTCAACATCATTCCGGATCGGGCCGAGGCAGAGATCGAGGCCCGCGCCATCGCCGGGACCGATCCCGGGTCGCTGCTCGCCCCGGTCCTGGCCGCCGCCGATAAGTGCGGTGTCGATACGGAGTGGCTCTCCAGTTATCCGCCCCTTGCCCTCGATGCCGCGCATCCGCTGGCCGCCCTCATGTCTGAGGTTTCCGGTCATCTCGCGACCGCCGCCGTGAGTTTCGGGACGGAGGCAGGGCTTTTTCAGCAGGCGGGTATTCCGGCAATCATCTGCGGTCCCGGCGACATCGCCCGCGCACATCGGCCCGAGGAATACCTGACCCTGCCCGAGCTTCGGGCCTGCCATGACATGCTATTGGCCCTCGGTCGGGCCTGTGCCGGGTAGAGGCAGCATTTCGTGCGGCGAACGCGGGGCGACGCAAAAGAAAACTGCCGCACCGATCACGCTTCAGGCGCAACATGCCGACCCACGCGCCCTATCGTGAAAGCGACAACAAGACGAGTGAGTTCATGACAGACGCTTCCACGCAACCCACGCTTGGATCGGGGATGGAAATCCGCCCTTTTGCGCCCGACCATGTGGCCGAGGCGTTGCACCTCTCGCAACAGGTGGGTTGGCCACACACGCAAGACGATTGGGCATTGGCTCTCGCGGTCTCTGAAGGGGTCGTGGCGCTGCATGGCACGCGCGTTGTCGGGACGGCGTGTTGCACCCATTTCGGCGCGGTCGCGCTCATCAACATGATCATCGTGGATGAGGCGATGCGCGGACGCGGCCTTGGCCGGCGGCTTATGGCGGCGGCAATGGACCTCGCGCGGGGATCGGAAATGCGGCTGGTTGCCACCCTCGAGGGGTTGCCGCTGTATGAAAAGCTGGGCTTTCGCGCCACGCACCGGATTTTCCAGCATCAGGGTATCGCGCAGACAGCCGTCCCTGAATTTCCGGTGCGGGATGGCACTGCGCAGGATGTGGCGCGGCTGGCGGAAATGGACCATGCGGCGTCCGGTCTCGACCGTCGCGCACTGCTCGAAAGGATCGCGGCTGAGGGCGAAGTGCTGCTGGCCGAGGGCGGCTTTGCACTTTTGCGAGATTTTGGGCGCGGGCGTGTGATCGGCCCCGTGGTTGCGCGTGACGCGGCAACTGCGCGTTCGCTGATCGCCGAGGGAGTGCTGCGCAACGCAGGCACGTTCCTGCGTATCGACCTGCCCGAGGCAGCGGGGCTGTCGGATTTCGTGACGCCACTGGGCCTGGCACATGTGGGGGGCGGCACCGCGATGGTCTGCGATCCCGGCGTGGCCCCTGCGGCTGAATTCAAGACCTTCGCCCTTGTGTCTCAGGCGCTCGGATAATTTTACCGGAGACGATCATGCTCACAAACTCCCTCGTCGAACTCGACCGTCGGCACCTTGTCCATCCGGTCTCTTCCTTCCACGGGCATGAGGCGCGCGGCGTGCGCGTGCTCCGCTCGGCGCGCGGGGCTACCGTGACAGACAGCGAAGGGCGCGAGTTGATCGACGGTTTTGCCGGTCTGTGGTGCGTCAACGCGGGTTACGGGCATGAAAGCGTGGTTCAGGCCGCTGCGACGCAGATGCGCGACTTGCCCTATGCCACCGGCTATTTCGATCTGGGCGCCGAGGCGCCGATTCGCCTCGCCGCCGAACTGGCCGAGCGCGCACCCGGTGATCTGGATCACGTGTATTTCTGCCTTGGCGGGTCGGACGCAGTGGACAGCACGATCCGTTTCATCCGTTACTACTGGCACGCTCGAGGTCAGCTGGAACGCGATCAGTTCATCTCGGTCGCGCAAGGCTACCACGGCTCGACTTCCGCGGGCGCTGGCCTGACGGCGCTGCCGGTGTTTCACGACGGCTTTGGGCTGCCCCATGACTGGCAGCACAAGATCCCGTCGCACTACGCCTATCGCAACCCGGTGGGGACGGATGACGCGGCCATAATCTCTGCGTCGGTGGCGGCCTTGCGTGCCAAGGCCGAGGAAATTGGCCCCGAACGGGTTGCCGCCTTTTATGTCGAGCCCATTCAGGGGTCTGGCGGGGTTCTCGTGCCGCCCAAGGGCTGGATCAAGGCGATGCGCGATGCCTGCACCGAACTCGGCATCCTCTTTGTCGCCGACGAGGTGATCACGGCGTTTGGCCGGACCGGGCCGCTCTTTGCCTGCGAAGACGAAGGCATCGTGCCCGACCTGATGACCGTCGCCAAAGGCTTGACCTCGGGGTATGTGCCCATGGGCGCGGTGTTGATGAGCGAGCATGTCTACCAGACCATCGCCGAAGGAGCGGGCACCAAGGCCGTCGGGCATGGATTTACCTATTCCGCGCACCCTGTTTCAGCCGCTGTGGCGCTCGAAATACTGAAGCTCTACGAGGGTGGGCTGCTGGAGAACGGTCGCATTCAGGGCGCCCGCTTGCAGCAAGGGTTGGCGGGTTTGGCCGACCATCCGCTGGTGGGCGACGTGCGCGGGCGCGGCATGCTGGCGGCGGTCGAACTTGTCACAGACAAGGAAGAAAAGACACCTCTGCCCGCCGCGCTGGACGCGGCGACGCGGCTCTTTGATCGCGCATGGGAGCAGGGGCTGATCCTGCGATCCTTTGCGCAGGGGGTACTGGGCTATGCCCCGCCGTTGTGCTGTACGGACGCCGAGATCGACCGGATCGTCGAGCGCACGCGCAAGTTACTGGACCTGACACTGGAGGACCCTGAAATCCGCGAGGTGCTTCGCTCATGACGCTTTTGCTGCTGGGGCCGCCTGAGCGCGCCCGTGCGTGGCGGCCAATTTTCGACGCCGCCGGAGAGGAACTGGTCGTGGGCGAGGATGCCGTGCAGGATCCGTCCGCCATCACGCATCTGGCCTGTTGGACGCCCCCGGCTGACGTCGGCCGTTATTCCAATCTCAGGGCGGTGATCAGCACCGGCGCAGGCGTGGATCAGATGCCGGCCCTGCCGCCCGACGTCGCGCTGGCCCGTACACTGGCGCCCGGGATCGACGCGATGGTACGCGACTGGGTGCTGATGGCGACGCTGATGCTGCATCGCGACATGCCGCGCTATCTGGAGCAGGGCGCGCATGGTGAGTGGCGCACGCATCCCCCGCGCCCGGCCAGCGCGGGCCGCGTGGGCATCATGGGGCTGGGCCGGATCGGGCGTGCGGCGGCGGCGAGCCTTTCGTCGCTGGGTTTTGACGTCGCGGGATGGAGCCGGTCTGGCCACCCCGTCGACAATATCGAGGTCTACGGCCATGCCGATCTTGCCGCGTTTCTCGGCCGGACCGACCTGCTGATCTGTCTGCTGCCTTTGACAGACGAAACGCGCGGGCTGCTCGGGGCCGACGTCTTCTCGTCACTGCCCGAGGGCGCGGCGCTCGTCCATGCCGGGCGCGGCGCGCAGCTTGATATGGAGGCAATGCGCAGCGCGCTTGATGCAGGACGCCTTCGGGCCGCGATGCTGGACGTGACGGAGCCCGAGCCATTGCCGCAGAGTCATTGGGCATGGACCGATCCAAGGGTCATCATAACACCGCACACCGCGGCAGAAACGGATGCGGTCGAGGGTGCGCGTCATGCGTTGGCCGTGATCCGCGCCACCCGTTACGGCTCTGCAATCCCAGGTCTCGTGGACAGGGAGCAAGGGTACTAGGCCGCAATCGGGGCGCGGCATTTCTCGCCGCGCGCCCCCGCAAAACGAAAGAATCTGCCGCAGCGTCAACAGAATTCGACGTCACGGCCTTCGTCCGGCGGGCGATGATCAATCAAACGGGGCGGTGCCCCTTCCCCCGAAGGGGACATGAGAAGAAAAGGTAGCGTCGGATGACAACAGAAACGATGACAAAACCTTTGACCGCGTTCGCCTTCATGAGCTTTGACGTGGTGGGTACGCTGATAGATTTCGAAGCTGCGATCACCGGCGCGATGGCGGCCATCGCCCGGGAGGCTGGTGTCGATCTCGATGGCGAAGAGGCATTGTCGGTTTATCGTGCGGCACGCTATGAGCCTGATGCCGGCCTGTTCCCGGATGATCTGGGTCGTTGCTACAGCCGGATCGCCGCGCGGTTTGGCCTGCCCGATACGGCCGAGTTGCGCGCCCGCGTGGTGGACGCAGTGGGAGAAGCGTCCCCATTTCCCGACAGTGCAGAGGCACTGGCCCGGCTTGGCAAGCACTACAAGCTGATCGCCATGACCAATGCCCGCCGCTGGGCCTTTGAGAAATACGAGGCAAAACTGGGTTTTCCGTTCTGGGCGGGGTTCACCGTGGACGATACCGGCACCGAAAAGCCGGCCCCGGCCTTTTTCCACAAGGTGTTTGCCCACGTGGAAGCGACCGGCGGCACGGCTGACAACATCCTGCACACGGCGCAAAGTCAGTACCACGATATCGGTATCTCGCGACGGCTGGGCATGACGAATGTCTGGATAGAACGCCGCCACGGGCAAGCGGGCTATGGCGCCACGATAGAGCCCGAGGCATTCACCGAACCCGACTACCATTTCCGATCGCTCATGGAGTTGGCCGACGCAACAGAACGTGCGGCCGTGACCTGAGCCCGCAACCCCGGCCGAACCCGGCACAAAGAACCGGATGGGGTCTCGACTGAACCACCAACCTCAACTGACACAGGGAACACAGACATGACCAACGATACTCCGAACAACTGGACCGCGCGCGATGACGCGATGGTCGAAGAGGCGATCCGCCGCGGTGCATCGCGCCGTGATCTTCTGAAAATGCTCATGGGCTCGGGCGTGGCCCTTGGCGCAGGCGGCGGTCTCTTGATGCGGGCCACTCAGGCGGTCGCAGCCACGCCGAAGCGCGGCGGGCACCTGAAGGCCGCGGGCTGGTCGGCATCTACCGCCGACACGCTGGATCCGGCCAAGGCGTCGCTGTCGACCGACTATACGCGCTGCTGCGCGCTTTATAACCGCCTGACCTTTCTGAATGAGGCCGGCGAAGTCGAGATGGAACTGGCCGAGTCGATCGAATCGAGCGATGCCAAGACCTGGAACGTCAAGCTGAGATCCGGTGTCACCTTCCATGACGGCAAGACGCTGAGCTCGGCCGATGTGGTGTTCTCGCTCAAGCGTCATCTCGACCCGGAAGTCGGTTCCAAGGTGAACTCCATCGCCAAGCAGATGGCCGAAATCACCGCGGTCGATGATCTGAACGTCCGGATCGTCCTGACCGAACCCAATGCCGACCTGCCGACCATCCTGTCGCTGCACCACTTCATGATTGTTGCCGACGGCACCACGGATTTCTCCAAGGGAAACGGCACCGGCGCATTCGTGCTCGAAGAGTTCGAGCCGGGCGTTCGCTCTATCGCGGCTCGCAACCCGAACTACTTCAAGGCAACGGGTCCCTATCTCGACAGTTTCGAGTTCTTTGCGATCTCCGACAACAATGCCCGGGTCAATGCACTTTTGTCTGACGACATCCACCTCGCGGGTGCGATCAATGCACGTTCTTTGCGGATGATGGAAGGTCAGCAGGGTGTGGGCACCTCAATAACCACGACCGGCAACTATACAAATCTCAATATTCGTCTGGACATCGACCCCGGAGCGAAGGCCGGGTTCATCGAGGGCATGAAACACTTGGTCAATCGCGAACTGATCCAGAAATCGATCTTGCGTGGATTGGCCGAGATCGGCAACGACCAGCCGGTCTCTCCCGCCAACCGCTATCACAACACCGAGTTGCAGCCCCGTGAGTATGATCCAGAACGCGCACGCGCACTGTTTGAGAAGGCAGGCGTTCTGGGACAGACAATCCCGATTGTCGCATCCGATGCCGCCAACGCCTCGATCGACATGGCGACAGTGGTGCAGCAGGCAGGATCTGAAATCGGCATGACATTCGATGTTCAGCGCGTGCCCTCTGACGGGTACTGGTCGAATTACTGGCTGAAAGCGCCGGTCCATTTCGGCAACATCAACCCGCGCCCAACGCCGGACATCCTGTTCTCGCTGCTCTATCATTCCGAGGCGCCCTGGAACGAAAGCCAGTACAAATCCGAGAAGTTCGACAACATGCTGATCGAGGCACGCGGATTGCTGGATGAGACCAAGCGGACCGACATGTACTGGGAGATGCAGGAGATGGTCGCCAATGAGGCGGGCACGATCATCCCTGCCTATATCTCAAACATCGATGGGATCGCCAGCGAGCTTAAAGGGCTACGTCCCAATCCTCTGGGCAACCTGATGGGCTATGCCTTCGCGGAATACGTCTGGCTGGACGAATAATTCCACTGCCAACGGGCGCCCGCGCATGGCAACATGCGCGGGCCATTTCCATTCCTGAAAAGGGGGTGCCCCATGCTCTGGTCAACCACGACATGGCGTCTCATCGGGCAGCGTCTCGGGATCGCATTCATAACGCTCATAATCGTTTCCTTCGCGGTGTTCTTCGCGACGGAAATGCTGCCCGGCGATGTCGCCCAGATCCTGCTTGGACAGGCAGCGACACCCGAAGCCGTTGCCGGGCTACGCGAGGCGATGGGGCTGAACGAGCCGGCATTTCAGCGCTTTCTTGGTTGGCTGGTGGGGCTCGCCACGGGCGATATGGGGCGCTCTTACGTCAACGACATCGAAGTGGTCGATCTCTTGGGGGGGCGATTGCAGAACTCGCTGCGCCTTGCAGGGATCGTGACCGTCATCTGCGTGCCAGTGGCACTCACCCTTGGCATCATCGCGGCGATGTTTCGCGGCTCTTGGCTGGACCGGGCGGTGTCTGTGGCCACGATTTCGGTGATCTCGGTGCCGGAATTCATGGTGGCCACCCTGTCCGTTCTGGTCTTTGCCGTTTGGCTGGGCTGGCTGCCGGCACTCAGCTACGGTGTCAATGTCGACAGCATCGGCGCGATGCTGCGAGCCTATGCCATGCCTGTCATCACGCTGAGCTTTGTCGTCTCGGCCCAGATGATCCGCATGACCCGAGCAGCCGTGATCGAAACGATCGAAACCCCCTATGTCGAGATGGCCCTGCTCAAAGGGGCGTCGAGACCGCGTATGGTCCTGGTTCACGCGCTTCCCAACGCGCTTGGTCCCATTGCCAACGCGGTGGCGTTGTCGCTGTCCTATCTCGTCGGCGGGGTGATCATCGTCGAGACCGTGTTCAACTATCCGGGCGTTGCCAAGCTTATGGTGGACGCCGTCGCCACCCGCGACCTGCCGCTGATCCAGTCCTGCGCGATGGTCTTTTGCGTCAGCTACCTGACGCTGATCACACTGGCGGACATGATCGCAATCCTCTCGAACCCAAGGCTGCGCCAGTGATGACGATTCCCACGATCACACCCCGCAAACTCCGTCTGCCGACGCCGCGCAATCTGGGATATTCCTTTGGTTGGACGGGGCGAATCGGCATCGCGATCATCATTTTCTGGGCCATCGTCGCGCTGGTCGGAAACTGGCTCACGCCCTACCCGGTAGGCAAGATCGTCGACTGGGACTATTTCAGCGGTGTAAGTGCCAAACACTGGATGGGTACCGATTATCTGGGCCGGGACATCTTTTCGCGGGTTTTGATGGGCGCACGCTATACGGTGGGAATCGCACTGGCGGCGGTGACGCTAGCTTGCACCCTGGGTGTCATCCTCGGGATGATCGCGGCGGTGATCGGCGGCTGGTTCGACACGCTGCTGTCGCGGCTTCTGGATGCGTTCAACGGTATCCCCTCGTTGCTCTTCGGTCTCGTGGTGGTGGCCGCCGTTGGGTCATCCATTCCGGTTCTGGTGTTGACGCTAGCGGCAATCTACATGCCGGGGGCCTACCGGTTTGCCCGGGCGTTGGCGGTGAACATCAACACGATGGATTTCGTGACCGTTGCCCGTGCCCGTGGCGAGGGCACGCCTTACATGATCATGTTCGAGATATTTCCCAACATCCTCGGCCCGGTGCTTGCCGATTTCGGGTTGCGGTTCGTCTTCATTGTTCTGGTGTTGTCGGGCCTGTCGTTTCTTGGTCTGGGTGTTCAGCCTCCTCACGCCGATTGGGGTGCTCTGGTGCGCGAGAACATCGAGGGGCTTAGCCTCGGTGCTCCGGCGGTGATTTTTCCGTGCATCGCCATCGCGTCACTGACCATCTCGGTCAACATGTTCATCGACAACCTACCCACGAAGATCAGAGACAGGGCCGAATGATGACAGACACACCTCTCGTTTCCGTCCGCGACCTGCAGATTGGCGCCGTCACCGACTCGGGCCGCAACGTCGAGATCATTCGTGGCGTGGACTTTGACATCGCGCCCGGAGAAATCCTGGCCCTGATTGGTGAATCCGGGTCGGGCAAGACGACGATCGCGCTCTCGCTCATGGGTCACACCCGCCGTGGCTGTTCCATCGAGGGCGGTACGATCCGCGTCGGGGAGCACGATGTCACGGGAATGACCGAAAGCCAGCGCGCCAAGCTGCGCGGCACCGAGATTTCCTATGTCCCGCAATCGGCAGCGGCCGCGTTCAATCCGAGCAAACGGATCATGGACCAGGTGGTGGAGACAACCCGCATCCATGACCTGATGCCGCGCGCCAAGGCCGAGGAACGCGCCCGCGGTCTCTTTCGCGCGCTTGCGCTGCCCGATCCCGACACCATCGGCGAGCGTTACCCGCACCAGGTATCGGGCGGACAGCTTCAGCGGCTGTCGGCGGCGATGGCCCTGATCGGCGATCCGGAACTGGTGATCTTCGATGAACCGACCACCGCGCTGGATGTGACGACACAGATCGAGGTGCTGCGCGCCTTTCGCCGCGTGATGGAGGAAGGTGGCATGGCCGGCGTCTATGTCAGCCATGACCTAGCCGTTGTCGCCCAGATCGCGGATCGCATCGTGGTGCTCAAGAATGGTGAGATCCAGGAACAAGGCACGACCGAGCAGATTCTGAGCGCGCCCAAACATCCCTATACCAAGGAGCTTCTGGCCGCTTTCGATCCGGTGCCACATGTCGCCGTGAAGGATGTCGAAGCGGAAGCCGAGACGCCGATACTCGAAGTTCGGGGCCTTTATGCCGGATACGGTCCCATCAAGGATGGCGAACCGCTGGCCAAGGTGATGAGCGACGTGAATTTCAAGCTTTATCGCGGGCGCAACCTGGGTGTGATCGGCGAGTCGGGGTCCGGCAAGTCGACGCTGGCGCGGGCCATTGCCGGCATCTTGCCGGCCTATCGGGGCGAAGTGCTGCTGGATGGGCACACGCTCGCGCCATCCCTGGGTCAACGTAGCAAGCAGGAACTGCGCCGCGCACAGATTGTCTTTCAATTGGCCGACACGGCACTGAACCCGGCGCATTCCGTGGGCAGCATAATTGCGCGCCCGCTGCGGTTCTACAAGGGTCTGCGCGGCGACGTCGCTGACAAGCGGGTGATCGAGTTGCTGGATATGGTCCACCTGCCGTCGGCGTTGCGCCACCGGCTCCCATCCGAGCTGTCGGGCGGGCAAAAGCAACGCGTGAACCTTGCCCGCGCCCTGGCCGCCGAGCCCGAACTGATCCTCTGCGATGAGATCACCTCGGCCTTGGATACCGTGGTGGCGGCCGCGATTCTCGAATTGCTCAAGGAGCTGCAAGGTGAACTGGGACTTAGCTACATGTTCATCAGCCATGACCTTTCCACCGTCGAGGCGATCTGCGACGACGTACTCGTCATGTACAAGGGTGAGGTGGTCGAGGCCTTGCCGGCTGCACGGATGTCCCAAGACGCGACCCATGCCTATTCCCGGCTGCTGATATCGTCGGTGCCGCAGCTCGATACCGGTTGGCTCGCTGGCCTGGAACAGGATCCAGAACTACTGGCCGCGTTTTCGGACCGCTGAGGCGCCGGCCTGCTGGTTGTTACTCGGTCTCTGTGAAGAGCCGGGTCAACGGCAGCTGCCGCTTGATGAACGGGGTCTTCATCACCACGAAGCTGAAATAGCGATCTATTCCCGAGTTGCGGTCAATCAGCTCTTCGATGATTTCCTGATAGTCACTGATCCCGGCGGTGACGAACTTGGCCAGATAGTCGTAGCCGCCGGAAATCAGGTGACATTCAACGCAGTTGTCGATCTTTTCCAGCGATTCCTGAAAACGGGCAAAATCTATTTGCCGGTGGTTCTTCAGCGTGAACTCGGTGAACACGGTCAGCGTCTCACCCAGCTTGGCCACGTTGATCAGCGCCGAGTATCCGGTGATATAGCCGGATTTTTGCAATTTCTTCACGCGGGTCAGACAAGGCGAGGGCGACAGGTGAACGAGATCGGCCAATTCGACATTGGTGATGCGGCCGTTGCGCTGCAACTCGGCCAGTATGCGAATGTCGATTCGGTCAAGCTTCTGCAGGTTGTTCATCGGTCCTGTCCTTGGATGTAACGGCGCGACACGCGAAGCCGGAGGCGATTGGTACACCCGGTATCACAAATACGAAACGATCTGCCGACCACCTCTACAGATGCGGCACAAATAGCTGAAATCCTACAGCTAGGTTTCGAAAAACACATGGGAAAATCATGCCTGCTCCACTGCTTGAGATCGAAACCCATTCGGAGCTTTCCGACCAGGCCGATTGTGTGGTCATTGGCGGCGGAATTGTCGGCGTCAGCGCCGCGTACTGGCTTGCCCGCGCGGGGCAGCACGTCGTTCTGCTCGAGAAAGGCCGTATAGGTGCGGAACAATCGAGCCGCAACTGGGGTTGGTGCCGCCAGCAAAATCGTGATGCCCGGGAACTGCCGCTGTCCACCCGTAGCCTCGCGCTCTGGGAGGAGATGAGCGCCGATATCGGTGCTGATCTCGGGTTTCGACGCTGCGGGTTGCTCTACCTGTCCAACGATCCTGACGAAATCGAAGGCTGGGCCAAATGGGGCCGATTTGCCCGCGGTGAAGGTGTCGATACCCGGATGCTGACCCCTGAAGAGGCCACCGAACACGGTGCAGCCACCGGTCAGTGTTGGCAGGGCGGTGTCTGGTCGCCAAGCGATGGCGTCGCCGATCCATCGCGCGCGGCACCGCTGATCGCGCGAGGTATCATGGCGCATGGCGGGACGGTTGTGCAGGGTTGCGCGGCGCGCGGGCTGGAAACCGAGGCCGGTGCCGTTTCGGGCGTCATTACCGAGCGCGGCACGATCCGGACGCGCGTGGTGGTCATGGCCGGAGGTGCCTGGGCCAGCAGCTTTCTGCATCGTCACGGCATCGGGTTTCCGCAGGCCGCGGTGCGCAGTTCGATATTGTCCGTGGCACCGGGGGCCGAAGGGCTGCCCCGCGCATTGCACACCGCCGCCGTGTCGGTCACGCGCCGTGGCGACGGCGCGCATACGCTGGCGGTATCGGGACTGGCCAATCTCGACCCCACGCCGGGGGCGCTCGCCGGGGCACGCCATTTCCTGCCGATATTCGCCAAGCGTTGGCGCGCACTGCGCCCCGGCGGGGCGCAGGCTTGGCGCGCAGAATTCGAAACGCGCAAGGAATGGGCTTTCGATCGCGAAACACCGATGGAGCGCAGCCGCGTCCTCGATCCCCGCCCCAGCAAGGCGCTGATTGAGCTGACGCTCAAGCGTGCGCGTAGCCTGTTGCCCGCACTCAGGAATATTCCGGTCCAGGCGCAGTGGGCGGGATATATCGACAGCACACCGGACGGTGTGCCGGTGATCGACGCCGATATCGGGACGCCCGGTCTCGTGCTGGCGGCGGGCCTCTCGGGGCATGGGTTCGGCATCGGACCAGGTGTTGGGCATCTGGTGGCCGACATGGTCCTCGGACGCGCCCCGATCTGCGAAACCGCCCAGTACCGCCTCGGCCGGTTTGGCAAGGGCCAGTGGGGCAAGGTGGCAGAGTTCTAATCTCATGCCGCGAAACGGGTGATGGAAAAATCCGCCAACGGTGTCGCACACCGATCCGTGGCGATCAATTCGGCCATGGCGTCGCCGACACCGGGGCCCAGTTGGAAACCGTGCCCACAGAACCCGAAAGCGTGAAACAATCCCGGTGTCGTGCCAGAGGCCCCCATCACCGGCAGGTTGTCGGCGACGTAGCCCTCGCAGCCTGACCACTGGCGGATCACCGCGACATCGCCCAGTGCCGGAACCAGCTTCAGCACAGCCGCCACCTGAGCGGGCAGAGAGGACGGATCGGCTTGGGCAAAACCGGGATCAGGTGCCACCGGAACGCGCGCGACAGCGCCGCCAAACACCACGTTGCCGCGTTCGACCTGCCGCAGATAAGCCCCATGCGCCCGGCTCCAGACGCCGACCACAGGTGAGATGCGATAGGGCACCGGTTCTGTCACGGCCATTTGCGGCCCCCATGTGCCAAGCGGCACCTCTTCGCCGAACCGCGCTGCCACCTCCCGGCCCCAGGCACCTGCACAATTGAGCAACACCGCTGCCTTGTGAACACCCTTGGCCGATTTCACCTCAAAGCCGGTCTCACTCTGTCGCATGTCCAGAACCGGAGCCTCATCGATGATGCAGGCCCCGGCGCGCGCCGCCGCGTCGGCAAAGGCCGGGGCCACCAACCGCGGATTGGCCGATCCGTCCCTTGGCGAGAAGGACGCGGCAATGGCGTCCGGGCCAAGCCCCGGAAAGCGGCGGCGGAGGTCGTCGGGCCCGAGTTCTTCGAGCGCAAGATCGTTGGCCCGTGCGGCGCGCGCATAGCTGCGCATGTCGTCCAACCCGTCCGCGTCGAAAATCAGCCGCAGGTGCCCGGTCGCGCGAAACTCCACGTCGCGCCCCAACAGCGTCTGCGCCTCGTTCCAGATCGCGAGAGACCGGGCAGCCAGGGGCAATTGCGCCAAATGCCGTCCACTGCGCCGGATGTTGCCAAAGGACGCCACGGTCGCTCCCGCGCCAATCCGGCGACGCTCGATCAGTGTCACCCGGACGCCGCGGCGTGCGAGGAAGAAGGCCGAGGCCGTCCCCATCAGACCGCCACCCAGAACGATCACATCCATGCCGCCATGCCCCTTTTGACAAAGGAATTTGAACCATCAGACCCTGCTAACCCGGTTGTGTCAAAGTCGGGAAACATGGCACCATATAAGCCTGACCTATGGGAGAAGCGGGATGCGCGCACGCCAACTCGAAGTCTTTACCGCTGTCATGCGGGCCGGAACCGTGACCGGGGCGGCACGGCTTCTCAACATATCGCAGCCCGCGCTCAGCCAGATTCTGATTCATACGGAGGCGCAACTTGGCTTTGCCCTCTTTGATCGCGAAAAGGGCAGGTTGCGCCCCACGCCCGAGGCTTTTGAGCTCTATCCAGAGGCTGAGCGCCTGTTTGCCGGTCTGGAAGGGCTACGCCGCAAGACTTCGGATCTGCGGCTTGGCCGAGCCGGGCTGGTGCGGATCGCGGCCTCGCCACCGCCTGGCATGTCCCTGCTGCCCCGCGCGCTCAGGACGTTCCGTAGCGAGCATCCGGATGTCGTATTGCGCACGCATGTCGCCCCTCTTGCCGCGATGGTGGACCTTCTGCGCACTGGTGATGCTTCCATGGCCCTTGCGCTCGATGACGATCTGCCCCCCGATATAGCCGTGGAACATATCGGCACTACGAGCTTTTGCTGCCTTTTGCCGGAGGGTCACCGGCTGACAGGCGTGCAAGAGGTGGGGTTCTCCGATCTGGAAGACGAGACGATCATATCCTATCGCAGCCAGACCCGACCGCATGACGAACTGGACATGGCCCAGCGCCGACGCGGTGGCATCTTTGCGCCGCAGATCGAGATTGACAGCTCGATATCGGCGGCCGGGTTCGTGCGCGCCGGGCTGGGCGTCGCCTTGGTCGATGCGCTTTTGCCCTGGGCGCAGTTTCCCGGCATCGTGGCGGTTCCGCTGAGGGATGCGCCTGGCTTGCCGGTGTCTCTCCTGACCGCACGTGACAAGACGTTGTCGCGCGCCGAAGAGGCCATGCGCAAGCTGTTACATGCCACCCCGCTCGTCGAGACATAAGCCCACCTTATACACCGCTGTTCTATCCGTCTTGGACGTCGCGCGCCCGATCTGGTCGAGTTCCGGCAAATGACCGGAAAGGATCGAAGAGAGATGGATGGCAACACCGCCCCTGCTGATTGGAAGATCGGTGTCGATATCGGCGGCACCTTCATGGATTTCTGCGCATTGGACACCCGTCGTGGCCGCATCGCGTCGCTCAAGGTGCTGACCACCCCCGATGATCCGGGGGCCGAGTTGCTGACAGGGCTCGATCTGCTGGAAGAGCGTGAAGGGCTCGGTCCGGGCGCTGTGACCCGGTTCGTGCATGGAACCACGGTGGGCATCAACACGATCCTTCAACGCAAGGGCGCGCGATTGGCGCTCATCACCAATCAGGGCTTTGAGGACGTGATCGAACTGGCGCGCCTGGGAATGCCTGAGATGTATTCGCTGTTCTGCCACCGGGCAGAGCCTTTGATCCCGCGTGATCGGGTCTTTGGTATCCCGGTGCGGCTGCGCGCGGACGGCAGCGAGCCGGTTGCCCCGACACCCGAAATTGTCCACGATGCAGTGAGGCAGGCCCAAGAGGCCGGTGCCGATGGCATTGTCGTCTCGTTTCTGCACAGTTGGCGCAACGGAGCACAGGAGGCCACGGTAAAGGCGACGATCGAGGCCGAGGCCCCCGATCTGTTCGTCTTTACTTCCTCTGAGGTGTGGCCGGTGATCCGCGAATACGAACGCAGTTCGACCGCTATTCTCAACGGTTATGTTCACCCCCGCGTGGCTGGCTACCTGTCCGCGCTGGAGGATCGTCTGGCGGGCCGGGGCGTGCCAGCGCGCGCCTTGCTGACCAAATCGAATGGCGGTTTGATGAGCGCGCATCAGGGCCGCCGGGACTGTGTGTCGATGCTGCTTTCGGGTACTGCGTCGGGCGTGATGGGGGCAGCCTGGCTGGCGCGGCAAGCCGGAGAGTCGCATGTTCTGACCCTTGATATCGGCGGAACCTCGGCCGATTTTGCACTCATCGTCGATGGCGAGGTGCAGTTCGGGACCGATGAGCGGATCGGCGACTTTCCCCTGCATATCCCCTCGGTGTCGGTCAGTTCCATCGCGATCGGCGGCGGCTCGATCGCCAGCGTCGATAGCCACGGCGTGCTGCGTGTCGGGCCAGACTCGGCGGGCTCCAGCCCCGGACCGGCCTGCTATGGGCGTGGTGGCACGGCCCCCACGGTGACCGATGCGATGGCGGTCTGCGGCTGGCTGGGACAGGCTGAAATGGCCTATGGTCAACTCAGCATCGACCGCGATCTCGCCCGCGACGCGGTGGCCCGGATTGCCGGGCCGATGGGCCGCAGCGTGGAGGAAACCGCGCAAGCCATTCTCGACATCGCCGTGTCCGAACTGTTCGTGGAGGTCGAGAAACTGGGCTCGCGCGCGGGCGTCGACCTGCGCGACTATGCGCTCATGCCGTTTGGCGGCGGCGGCCCCATGCTGGGTGCCTTCCTCGCGCGTGAGCTTGGCATGACGCGCGTTCTGGCGCCTCGCAGACCTGGCGTTGTTTCGGCGCTCGGAGGGTTGGTCGCGGATATGCGGGGCGATTTCCTGCAAACGGTTTTCACCGATCTCGACGCCACCGCCCCCCGCCAACTTTGCGCTGCGCTCGCGGATTTGCAGAAAGAGGGAGATGCCTGGCTCAAGGCGCAGGGCCATGTTGGCGCGGCACAGATCCGGCTTTCGGCCGATATGCGCTATGCCGGTCAGAGCTATGAGATCGAGACCGCGCTCGAGCCGGATTGGCTCTCCGATCCGGCCCGGCTGGCGACGGCATTCCATGAGACGCACCGCCGGATATACGATTTCGACGACCCGGCGGGCGCAATCGAAATCGTGAACCTGCGGCTTTCGGCGATCGGCGTCACGCCCAAGCCGGACTTTGCCGAGGCAATCACGACGACCGCCCACGCCATGCCCGCCCGGCAAGTGCAGGTGCATCTGAACGGTGCGCGCCATATCCCGCTCTTCGAGCGTGCCGATCTCATGGCCGGCGCCACCTTCGACGGCCCCGCCGTGGTCTGTCAGGAGGATACCACGCTTGCCATTCCGGAGGGCGCACGCGCCCACGTTGACAGGCATCTCAATATCCACCTCGAATTCGCGGAGTGAGCCCCATGTCTGACAAGATGACCCTTCAGGTGCTGGCCAACCATGCCCGTGCCGCTGCGGAAAACATGGCGCATACGCTGCATCGCACGGCGCATTCCGCCTTCGTCAAGGAGACACAGGATTTCACGGTGATGCTGATGGATCGCCACGGCGACACCTTTGCCGTGCCGATGGATCTGGGGGCCACATGGTATCCGGGCCTGAGCTACAGGCGGGCCATCGACATGGTCGAGGATTATCGCCCCGGCGACGTGGCGTTTACCAACGATCCCTATTCCGGCCATGTTGCCACGCATGCCCCGGATACCCATCTCTGGAAACCGGTCTTTCACGATGGTGAGATCGTGGCATGGACCGGCGGGCATATACACAATACCGATATGGGCGGCGCGGTGCCTGCGTCCCTGTCGCGCTCGCTGACCGAAATTCATCAGGAAGGGGTGCGGTTTCCCCCTATGAAGCTGGTCAACGAGGGGGTCTTTGACGCGCAGATCCTGCGTATCATGGAAACCAATGTCCGCAAGCCCGCCCTGAACATCGGCGACATCAAGGCGCTGGTCGGCGCGCTGAACACCGGCGAACGCAAGGTCCACGCGATGCTGGCACGATTTGGCGGCGACGGCTTCCTCTCCGGGGTTGCCGCGCTCAAGGATCAGGCCGAGGCGCAGGCACGCGAGATCCTGCGCGGCGTTCCCGATGGTGACTATGTGTTTGCCGATTACGCCGACGAAGACAGCGACTTTGCAAATCCCTGTCGGCTGCACTTGACCCTGCGTATTCGGGGCGACAGCGCCGAGCTGGATTTTACCGGGTCCGACCCGCAGCTTGGCTCATCTCTCAACGTACCTTCGGGGGGGGATCCGCGCCATACCATACTGTTGGTCGGGGTTTACTATGTCCTCTACACGCTCAATCCGCGGCTCTTGCTGAATACCGGGCTGACGCGGCCGTTCACCTGTATCGCGCCCGAGGGCACGGTGCTCAACCCGGTTGCGCCGGCGGCCGTGGGGATGCGGTCGCTGACCTGCGCGCGGCTGCGATCGGTGATTTTCGGTGCGTTCAGTCAGGCCATCCCCGAGCGGATGCCCGCTGCTCCCGCGGGAAACAACTGCATCGTGAATGTCATGACCCATGACGAGCGCAGCGGGCAAAAGGTCATCGCGGCGGTCAATCCGGTGGTCGGCGGCGGTGGCGGGATGCCGCATCGCGACGGCACCAACGGCTCGGGCGCGGATGCCGCCTATCTCAAGAACACGCCGATCGAGATCACCGAAACCGAGGTGCCGGTGGAGTTCGTCAAGTACGGTCTCGCACCCGACACAGGCGGGGCAGGACGCTGGCGCGGCGGGTTGGCAACGGAAATGGCCTTTCGCGTTTTCGCCCCTGACACGCGCATCACTGCCCGTAACCGCGACCGCTCGCGTTTTCGCCCCTGGGGTGTTCTGGGGGGGCGCGCGGCTGGACTGGCGGAAATGGTGGTCAATCCCGGCACACCGGATGCGCGGCGCATGGGCAGTGCTGACACGGCCATTTTGCAGCCCGGTGATGTGCTTTCCATCCGTTCGGCAGGTGGGGGCGGACGCGGCGACCCGATGAGCCGCGAGACATGGCGTGTGGCGCAGGACGTGGCGCGCGGTCACGTTTCGGAAGAGGCCGCGCGCCGTGACTACGGCGTTGTCATGCAAGGCGGTGAGGTCGACGAGACCGCGACCGCTGCGTTGCGCGGCGAGGCGCGCGGGCATGATGGACATTTCCATTTCGGGTCGGAGCGTGACGCCTATGAGGCGCAATGGACCGACGCCGCCTATGCCCGTTTGACCGATATCCTGATGGCCCTGCCTGTGCATTGGCGGTTTTTCGTCAAGACAGAGGTCTTTCGCCGGATGGAGGCGCGCAAGGGCGCAGAGGGGGTGAACGCCGCCTACGCCGAAACCCGCAAGCGGTTTCCTGATATCCCACACCCTAGCGCCCATGCCGAGGCTGCGGAATGAGGGGCGGCGTCCCAAGTGCAGGCCGCGTAAGGCGGCTGGCCGAGACGGACCGCGCAGCGCTGGTCTTCCGCTTTGACGGGGCGGCATATTCAGGGCTGGACGGCGACACGGTGCTGACCGCCGTACTGGCTGCGTTACCTGATTTGCGCGCGGCGGAATTCGGACCCGAGCGGCGGGCGGGATTCTGCCTGATGGGGGCGTGCCAGGATTGCTGGCTGTGGCAGGAGGACGGTCCGCGCCTGCGGGCTTGTTCAACCCCGTTGCGCGCGGGGATGCGCCTGCGTTCATCCCCATCGGACGACTGGCCCGGAACCTTGCCATGACCCGCATTCTAGTCGTGGGCGCGGGCCCTGCGGGTATCCGCGCTACTGAGACGCTCGTTGCTGCCGGGCTGTGCCCGACCGTCGTGGACGAAGGATCGCGGGCGGGGGGGCAGATTTATCGGCGCCCGCCCGAGGGATTTACCCGGCCACCGGGCACGCTCTATGGTTCGGAGGCGGGCAAGGCCCGACGATTGCACGACGTCTTTGATGGGTTTGTGCGCGACCGGAAGGTCGAGTATCACCCCGAATGCAGCATTCTGGGTCTGCATGACGGGGTCGCGCAGGTGCTGGGACCGACCGGTGTGATATCGCTGCCTTATGACAGATTGATCATTGCGACCGGGGCAACGGACCGGCTCGCCCCCGTACCCGGGTGGCAGATGGCGGGGGTCTACAGCTTGGGGGCCGCGCAGATCGCGCTCAAGGCGCAAGGGGTGGCACTCGGACGGCGCATGGTTCTGGCGGGCTCCGGCCCGCTGCTGACGCTGGTTGCCGCGCAACTGATCGACGCGGGGGCCGAGGTGGCGGCGGTTCTGGAGACCGCACCGTGGCGCGCACAGGTCAGGGGTGGCGCGAGGATGGCGCTGGCTCGTCCCTTCGTCACGCTGCGCGGGCTGCGCATGCGCGCGCGTTTGGGGCGCCTCTACAAGGCTGGCGTCACGCTTGCCTCTATCGAGGGTGAGGGGACTGGCCCCCAAGCAATCAACTGGCGCGATGCGCGCGGTCGCATGCAGCGCACGGCCTGTGACACGGTGGCGCTCGGTTGGCACTTGCGGGCCGAGACGGCCCTCGCCGACCTCGCGGGGGCCTCGTTCGAGTGGTCGAATACCTGGGCGCAATGGCTTCCCGAAACGGACGAGGCGGGCCGCGCCGCGGACGGGCTGTATCTCGCGGGTGACGGGATATCGCTGCTCGGGGCCGACGGCGCAGAAATCAGCGGGCGACTCGCGGCGCGCGCCTGCCTTGCCGATCTGGGATACCAGATGGACATGGGCGGCTACGCGCGCGACTTGCGGGGCGCGCGTCGCTTGCGCCGTTTTGCCAAAGGTGTCGCCGATGCCTTCCCATGGCCTGCGGACATGGTCCGTGCCTTGCCGGACGATGCAATCCTGTGCCGCTGCGAGGGCGTCACGGCCGGCGAACTGCGCGCGACCCTGCCTCTCTCCGGGTCTGAGGCGAACCGCGCCAAATCGCTCAGCCGTGTTGGTATGGGGCGCTGCCAGGGGCGCTATTGCCAGCTTGCCGGGGCGGAGGTGATGGCGGCGGCAACGGGGGTGCGTGCTGCACAGATGGGCCGGCTGCGGGTGCAGTCGCCCGCACGCCCGGCCCCACTCGCCGCGTTCGCGACACGCAGCGATAGCCAGGCCTGAGTCGCACCATCTTCTGCGCCCGGACCTGGCACTTGCGGCGAAAAATGCTGCCAACTGGGAGCTTTCGGCAAATGCTTTCAGTCCAACCACGCCAAGTTGAAGGCGACAGACACGAGGTTCTCATGACATTCGCCTTCGATCCTTTGGGGTTGACCCTGCCGCCTGGTCATCACATCGGCGGTCAGTATGTTTCCGCAGCCGAGGACATCGCGGTCTCCGCTCCCTCGAACGGTGCATCACTGGGGGCGATCCCGCGCGCCGATGCGGCGATGGTTGACCGCGCGGTTGAGGCGGCTCGCACCGCCTTGCGGACCTCCGGCTGGGGAATCGCGGCGCCGCGAGACAGGCTGCGCGCACTGCACCGCTGGGCCGATCTGATCGAGCAGGAGGCCGAAACGCTGGCGCGTCTGGAGGCTGTCTGTTCCTCGCGCCCGGTCGCCGAGGTGATCGCAGGAGATATCCCGGTCACCGCCGAACAGATCCGGTTCTTTGCGGAATTCGCGGACAAGGAATGCGATACGCTTGCGCCAACGGCGGAGGGGCATCTGGGCATGATCACCTCCGAGCCCCATGGTGTGGTGGGGGCTATTACGCCGTGGAACTTCCCTATTTCCATGGCCGGGTGGAAGCTGGGCCCGGCTCTCGCCGCAGGCAACGCGGTCGTTCTGAAGCCGTCGGAGATGACACCGTGGTCAGCGCTTTTCATGGCCGAACTATCGGTGCGCGCCGGCCTTCCGGCAGGGTTGATCAATGTCGTTCTGGGGGACGGTCCGGGAACCGGCGCGGCGATCACCGGCCATCCCGGTATCGACAAGGTTTCCTTTACCGGTTCGACTCGCGCCGGTGCCGCGATCATGGAGAATATCGCCCGCTGCGGGATCAAGCCGATGACGCTGGAGCTTGGTGGCAAGAGCCCGATGGTCGTTCTCGCCGATGCCGATCTCGACATTGCGGCGAACTGTCTTGAACGCGGCATCCTGCCGAATGCCGGGCAGTTTTGCGTTGCCGGATCGCGCGTGATCGTGGCCCGCGAAATTGCCGACGATCTGGCAGAGCGCCTGACCGAGCGGTTCAACCGGCATGTTCCCGCGCCGACATGGGCCGAGCATCCCGGCTTCTGCCCTATCATTTCGGAGACGCAGCTCGCGCGGATCGACGGCATCGTGCACGCCGCCCGCGATCACGGGGCCGAGATCCTTTGTGGCGGGACGCGCTTTGACACCGAAGGCAGCTATTACCGTCCGACGCTCCTTGCCGGGGCGGCCATGGACAACCCGGCTGTTACCGACGAGATATTCGGCCCCGTCGCCACCTTTCAGACCTTCGAGAGCGAGGACGAGGCGATTTCGATGGCCGCGCACCCGACCTACGGGCTCTGTGCCGGTCTGTTCACCCGCGATCTCGCCCGCGCGCTCCGCCTGTCGCGAAGGATCGAGGCCGGCACCGTGTGGATCAATCGCTACGGTCGCTCGCGTGACCACATCCTGCCAACCGGCGGCTGGAAGGCCAGCGGGCTGGGCAAGGATCTGGGCCGCGAAGCCTACACCGCCAATCGCCGCACGAAATCCGTGCTGGCAACGCTTTGAACGGCCGCCTTGAGGGAACGAACATGACCAATCACAAGATTGCCCTGATCCCGGGTGACGGGATCGGAACAGATGTGACGGATGCAACCATGAAGGTGCTGCACGCCGTGGCCGCCACTGCCGGTTTCGCGCTGGAATCCGAGACCTTTCCATGGTCCTGCGCGCACTATCAAGAGACCGGCGCGATGATGCCCGAGGATGGCATCGAGACGCTGCGCACGTTCGATGCGATTTATCTGGGTGCGGTCGGCTGGCCGGACACGGTGCCCGATGCCGTTTCCTTGCACGGGCTGCTGCTGCCGATCCGCAAGGCGTTCGACCAATATGCCAATATCCGCCCACACCGTCTTTTGCCGGGGGTGGAGGGGCCGCTGAAATCTGGCGAATTCGACATCCTGTGCATCCGCGAGAACACCGAGGGCGAATATGCTGGCGCGGGCGGTCGCGTACATCAGGGGCGTGACAATGAGGTGGCGGTCGAAACCTCGATCTTTACCCGCAAGGGTGTGGAGCGCATCCTGCGCTTCGGGTTCGAGCAGGCCCGCGCAAGACGCGGGCATCTGACCTCTGTCACCAAGTCGAACGCGCAGAAATACTCCATGGTCTTCTGGGACGAAATGACCCGCATCCTCGCCCCCGAGTATCCCGATGTTACGGTCAGCCATATGCATATCGACGCCATGGCCGCCAGGATGGTGATGGCGCCCGATACACTCGATGTGGTCGTGGCCTCGAACCTGTTCGGGGACATCCTGACCGACCTTGGCGCGGCCATTCAGGGCGGGCTTGGCTTTGCCGCCTCGGCCAATATCTGCCCGGACCGCTCCGCACCGTCGATGTTCGAGCCGGTCCACGGCTCGGCCCCGGATATCGCGGGCCAGGGGATTGCCAATCCGATTGCGGCGATCTGGTCGGGTGCGATGATGTTGCATCATCTGGGCGAGACCACAGCTGCGGAAACGGTGGAGAGGGCACTCGCCGCGACCACCGGGCAGGGCATCGGCGTGCGACCCGGTAGCCACGGTACCGACGAGATCACCGGAGCGGTGATATCCGCAGTGAAAGGTTGACCGATGAAACTCTCCGATCCCGACCTGTTTCGCGAGGTTGCCCTGATTGACGGCAACTGGATCGCGCGACCCGACATGCAGGTGATCGACCCCGCAAGCGGTGCAGCGATGGGAAGCATACCTGACATCACCGCAGAAGAGACAATGCGCGCCATCTCTGCCGCCGAGAGGGCGATGGTCGAATGGCGTGCCCGGAGCCCTGCCGAGCGGGCCGACATTCTAATGCGCTGGCATGACCTCATGCAGGACAACACCGAAGATCTGGCGCGCATTCTGACAGCAGAACAGGGCAAACCGCTGGCCGAGGCGCGTGGCGAGGTGGCCCATGGCGCATCGTTCATCCGCTGGTTTGCCGAGGAGGCACGGCACATCGACGGTGCGATCATTCCATCGCCGCTACGGGGCAAGAAGATCCTCGCGTGGAAAGAGCCCGTGGGGGCATCCATGATGAATTCGTTGCCGCGCTATCCAGACGAGTGGACGCGCTAACGGTCGGTCCGGGCGATGCGGCTCGCAAACGGCGCCCCATTCGGCCTTGCCGCATATGACTACACCCGCGACCTGGCCCGGGCGTTCCGCGTGTGCGAGGCGCTGGAATTCGGCATTGGCGGCGCGATCGGTGATGATGTTCTTGCCTGACACCGGGCTTTGAGGCGAGATTGCAGGGCGGGCGGCCATGCCAGACTCCCGTCCGGCGATCCGGCGCTACCGTTCGGGTATCAAGCCCTTCGGTGCGAACCTCATGACGACAAGCAGGATCGCGCCCATCATCAGATAACGCATATACGCCGCTCCCTCGATCATGTGCTGCGCCAATCCCGAGTCCTTGCCCAGCGGCGTGGTCACCGTCGCCATGAACCAGTTGCCGAATGGCTCTGCCTCGACCCACAGGAACCAGATGATGAAACCGCCCAGGACGGCACCCCAGTTGTTCCCGGAACCGCCCAGGATCACCATCACCCAAATCAGGAAGGTGAACCGCAGCGGAATGTAGCTGGTTGGCGTGAGCTGACCCTCGAGCGTCGTGAGCATCGCGCCCGCGACGCCGCAGGTGAAGCAGCCGAGCACGAAGGTCTGCAGGTGACGGGCCTTGACGTTCTTGCCCATGGCGGCGGCAGCGTCGCGGTTGTCGCGGATGGCGCGCATCATCCGCCCCCAGGGCGAGCGTAGCGCGCGTTCCGCGAACCACATGATGATCGCCAGCACGGCGATGAACAGCACCGCGTAGCACAGCTTGACAAAGAGGCTGGCGGCATCGGAGATATCCGCGGCGCCGAAGAAGTTGGCCAGCCCGATGAACCAGTCCTGCTCGATCAGATTGACCTCGTAGGGGACGGGGCGCGGGATGCCGGTGACGTTCTTCACGCCGCGCGACAGCCACTCCTCGTACTTGATGATGGCGATGATGATCTCGGCGATACCAAGCGTGGCGATCGCCAGGTAGTCGGCGCGTAGCCCCAGCGCAATGCGCCCGATGAACCAGCCCGCACCGGCCGCGACCAGGCCGCCGATCGGCCAGGCCAGCACCACCGGCAGCCCGGCGCCGCCGAGATACCCGCTCAGCGCGGGGTCGATCGACTCGATCGCGTCGGTCGCCGGATTGAAGAAATACCCGATGACGAAATAACCGACCACGAGTAGCACCAGCGTTACCGGCAGCTTTAGCACCGGCGGTACCGTGCGCCGCGCGAGGATGATTGCAGCCACCGTGCCGATCAGGCTCACAACCGACAGCGCGATGTCGCCGCCGGCAACGGCCCACGCCTCGGTGACCGGCGGCATGGAGATCAGCACCGCCGTCAGCCCGCCCAGCGCCGTGAAGCCCATGACGCCGACATTGAAGAGGCCCGCATAGCCCCACTGCATGTTGACGCCCAGTGCCATCACCGCGGAGATGACGCACAGATTGAAGATGCCGAAGGCGACGTTCCAGCTCTGGTAGAAGCCGATCGCGATCAGCACCAGGACCATGAGGCCGTACAGGAGCGCAACCCTCTTAGTCATATCACTTTCCCGCGGATGATGCCCGTCGGTCGGACCAACAGGACCGCGACGAGGATGATGAAGGAGACCGCGAACTTGTAGTCCGTCGACAACAGCTGGACGAGGCCGTCCGGTGCCCAGCCCGCCGGACCGAGATAGGCCAGGAACTTCTTGAAGGCGTAGGTCACCATCACCTCGGAGAAGGCGACGATGAAGGCGCCCAGGATCGCCCCGACCGGCTGACCGATACCGCCGAGAATGGTCGCGGCGAAGATCGGTAGCAGGATTTGCAGGAAGATGAACGGCTTGTAGGTCTTGTCCAGGCCGTAAAGCGTACCGGCAATGGCCGCGAGCGCGGCGGCGATAACCCAGGCGATCATGACCACGCGATCCGGATTGATACCGCAGAGCAACGCCAGATCCTCGTCGTCCGAATAGGCGCGCATTGCCTTGCCGGAGCGTGTTTTCTGCAAGAACCAGAACAGCCAGGCGACAACGACGGCGGCGACGACGACGGTGATCACCTGCGTCTGCTTGATGGCGATGCCCTCGTCGAGGCCGAGCAGTTCACGCGAGTCGAAAGCGCCGATGATGAACCGCTGGCCGTCGGCGAAACTCTGGTCGGCCGGCCCGATGATGATGCGGATCAGCCCGGCCAGCACGAACATCACGCCGACCGAGACAATGGCGAAGACGATCGGGTTGGAGCGCTGCCGGCGATAGAAGCGGAAGACCATGCGGTCCGTCAGCAGCGCGACTCCGATCGCCGCCAATATGCCTACCGGCAGAGCCAGGAGCGCGGTCGGGAAGGGGGCGATGCCTATCCCCATATCCTGAAGGAACCATGTCACCAGGATCGTGATCATGGTGCCGAACGACATCAGTTCGCCGTGCGAGAAGTTGGCGAACTTCAGGATTCCGAAGATGATGGTAACGCCGAGCGCCCCCAAGGCGAGCTGTGCGCCGTAGGCCGTCGCCGGAACGACGACGAAGTTGGCGAACAGTGCGAGTGCGTTAAGGACCTCCATTCAACCCCCCAGAAAGGACCGGCGCACTTCTTCGTTGGCAAGAAGCGCTTCGCCTGTGTCGGTGAATCGGTTGCGGCCCTGGACCAGGACGAAGCCGTGGTCGGCGATCTCCAGTGCCTGGCGCGCGTTCTGCTCGACCATCAGGATGGCGACGCCGGTCTTGGCAATCTCCAGAATCTTGTCGAACAATTCATCCATCACGATCGGCGAGACGCCGGCTGTCGGTTCGTCGAGCATCAACAGATCCGGGCGCGTCATCAGCGCGCGGCCGACGGCCACCTGCTGGCGCTGCCCGCCTGAGAGTTCGCCTGCCGGCTGGTTGCGTTTCTCGGCCAGAATCGGGAACAGGCTGAAGACCTGCTCCTTCGTCTCCTCGATCTCGTCGTCCTCACGGATGAAGGCGCCCATTTCGAGGTTCTCCTCCACGGTCAGCGAGACGAAGACGTTGCGGTTCTGCGGCACGAAGGCCATTCCCTCGGAGACCCGGTCCTGCGGGGCGATGTTGGTGATGTCTTTGCCGTCCAGCGTGACGGTGCCCTCACGAAGGTCGAGCATGCCGAAGACGGCTTTCATCGCCGTCGACTTGCCAGCACCGTTCGGGCCGACGACGACGGCGATCTCGCCCTGTTCCACGGTGATGGTGCAGTCGTGGATAATGTCGGCACCGCCGTATCCGCCGGTCATGCCGGTCGCGCTCAGGAAACTCATGCCGGCGCCTTCCGCTCGTGCTTGCGGCCCGTGCCGAGATAGGCCTCGATGACCTCTTCGTTGTTCTTGACCTCCTCGATCGTGCCCTGGGTGAGGAGCTTGCCCTCGGCCATGACGATGACGGGGTCGCACAGGCGCGCGATGAAATCCATGTCGTGCTCGATCAGGCAGAATGTGTAGTCGCGCTCCTCGTTGAGGCGCTTGATCGAGGTGGCGATGGTGTTCAGCAGGGTGCGGTTCACGCCGGCGCCGACCTCGTCCAGGAACACGATCTTGGCGTCCACCATCATGGTGCGGCCCAGCTCCAGCAGCTTCTTCTGGCCGCCCGAGAGATTGCCGGCGAGTTCGTCCTTCAGGTGGTCGATCTGCAGGAATTCCATCACCTCCAGCGCCCGCTCGAGGTTCTTCGCCTCGATCTCCTGGACCCGACCGAAATTGAACCAGCTGTGGCGCAGTTGCTCGCCTGGCTGGTCGCCGGGGACGACCATCAGGTTTTCCAGCACGGTGAGCGTCGAGAACTCATGCGCGATCTGGAAAGTGCGCAGAAGGCCCTTGTGGAAAAGCTCGTGCGGCTCCAGGCCGGTAACGTCCTCGCCATCCAGATAGATAGCGCCGGAGGACGGCGGGAACGCGCCCGCGATGATGTTGAACAGCGTCGTCTTGCCCGCGCCGTTGGGGCCGATAAGTCCCGTGATCGAGCCCTTCTCGATCGACAGCGAGACACCGTCGACCGCGCGAATGCCGCCGAAATTCTTGGCGACGCTTTCGACCGTTATCATTCAATCAATCCCGGTTTCCGGTAAAGAAGGAACGGCGAGGGATCGAGCTCCCTGGCCGTTCCTGTGAAGGCAGGCCGTCGCCCGGCGATGCCCTTAGTGGTACATCACCGTTTCGAACTTGCCGCCCTTGACCTCCGTCTCGCGGAAGCTGCCTGCGGACTCGCCCGGCTCGATCAGCTCCAGCGCGGTGCCGCCGACATAGTCGATCTCACCGCCCTCGGCCAGAATCTTCAGGCCCTTGGCAAGCTCACCCGGGAATATCTTCTCGCCCGGGGCGTTGGCGACGTCGAACACCTTGTCCTTGTAGACGGCGCTGTCGGTCGAATCGGCGGCCTGCATGGCGAGCAGCATAATCGCCGAGGCGTCGTAGGCCTCCGGCACGTATGGGTCGTCGCCCTTGAAGTCCTTGCCCTCGGCCAGTTCGGCCAACATCGAGGCGCCCGGGCTGTCGGTGCCCGGATTGGTGCCGATGGAACCGTCCAGCGCCTCGCCGAAGTGATTGGTCAGCGCCTCGCCGACCATGCCATCCGGTAGCACGAACTTGCTGAAGGCGCCGGTATCGAGGGCGGCCTGGATCATGCCCTTGCCGCCCTGGTCGAGGTAACCGGCCACGATCAGCACTTCGCCGCCGGCTGACGCCAGCGTGCCGATCTCGGCCGAGTAATCGGCCTTGCCGTCCTCGTGCGCCGCGACGGCGGTGATTTCACCGCCCGTGGCTTCATAGGCCGCCTGGATCGCATCGGCGAGACCCTTGCCGTAGTCGTTGTTTGTGTAGGTCAGCGCGGCGGAACCGATTCCGCGACGCTCCAGTATGTCGGCGATGATCTGGCCCTGACGCGCGTCTGACGGGGCCGTGCGGAAGAAATAGCCGCCGTCTTCGATCGTCGACAGCGCCGGCGAAGTCGCCGACGGTGAGATCATGACGATGCCGTTCGCGCGCACGACGTTGTTGAGCACCGCCGTGGTGGCACCGGAGCAGGTCGCCCCGTTGATGCCGTGGACGCCCTCGGACGTCACCAGGCGCTCGGCCGCGGCCGTGGCGGCACCGGCGTCGATGCAGGTGCTGTCGCCGCGGACCGAGACGACCTCGCGGCCGCCGAGGAACACGCCGCTGTCCGACACTTCCTTGATCGCCATTTCGCCGCCCAGCGCCATCGGCTTGACGAGTGACTCTGTCGGGCCGGTGAAGCCCTGCATCATGCCGATCTTGACCGGATCCTGCGCCAAGGCGCCCGTCGCGACGACCGTCGAGAACGCGGCCGACAGGAGGATGGCAGAGAGTTGTTTCATGGATAGCCCTTCCCTGTGTTGATGGGTTCGTTGTTCTTTTACTGCGCAGTATACATATCAAGAATGATGTTTCTACCCATCATAACTGACGTTCCCCAGATGGCTCCCGAACCTGGCCCTGAGGATAGCCGAACGGGCTCCAGGCCGATGCCTTGACCGCATTACCGCCCGCTGGAGCGAACTTTCGACCACCGGACGGCTTTTGGCACCCATTTTGGAGCTGTTTTCCGCCTCATCCGGACACACGTCGCCCTCCGCCATCTTGTCCTTCTTGATCCACTGCTCGACCGTGCCAGGGTGATTGAAGAGAGCTGTCACTCGTCCGACAGGGCGGCTAGGGCCTGTACGCGCGCGGCTATCCCGTCTGTGATGACCACCAAGTCAAGTTTTGGATCACCGACGCGCTGGGAAGTAGATGATGGCCCTGCGCCAGATCGCCCTGCAAGAATTGGGGTCGGGGTAGCGTCTTCTTTCGTCATTAAAGCACGGCCATCGGCGGGCCTTGGACAGGCTGTCCGTCTTGAGCGAGACGTAGACGACCTTGCGCGATTCGACTGCTGACTAGCGCTTCGGAGCCCGGCGACGGAGATGGTAGGTGGACCCGCGGAGATGAATTCGGCATGCCAATCCGCTGCCGCAAAGCGACGCCACACGCAAGCGCCTGTGCGTCGGAATGTGCATCAGAATGTGCATCAAAAAGCGATCAGTCGCTGGTGATCTTGGCTTGCGAAGCGAAGAAAGTTGTTTCTTTACTAAGACATAAGTCAGAGATGTAACGGGGAATCTGGTGCCAGGAGAGGCACCAACCCCTTGTTTTGCAATGTTTCTATCTGTCCGGCCCCGCCTGTATCCACCTTAAAAACAAGATGGCAACTGCCCTAAACTGTCTTGCCCTGTCCGGCCTTATCCACTAGCTTAGGGTGGATATTTAGGGGGACGGATAATGCGCGCGAAAAACAGGCTGACGGCGGGCTTTCTGAAATCAGCCCCCGTGGGAAAGCACTGCGATGGCGCTGGGCTCTGGCTGGTGAAGCGCAACGATGGCGGGGCGCAATGGGTGCTGCGCGTGACCGTTCACGGCAGGCGGCGCGAAATGGGCTTGGGCGGCTTTCCTGCTCTATCCTTGGCCGAAGCCCGCAAGCAAGGCGAGCGCTGGCGCAACGTCGCGGCGGCGGGCCGTGACCCTATCAAGGAACGTGAAGCCGAAGAACGCGCGGCACGGCGCGAGGATATATCGCTGGCCATAATCACAGCGGATGCGTTCGAAGCGCGCAAGGCCGAATTGAAAGGCGATGGCACGGCTGGGCGGTGGTTGTCGCCTCTGACCCTTCACGTCTTGCCGAAGCTGGGCAAAGTGCCAGTGACCGACCTCGACCAGCGCGACATTCGCGACACGCTGGCCCCCATCTGGCACACCAAGGCCGACACGGCGCGCAAGGCAATGAACCGTCTTTCAATCGTGATGAAGCACGCGGCGGCGCTGGGCTTGGATGTGGATTTGCAGGCGACCGACAAGGCAAAAGCGCTTTTGGGCAAGTCGCGGCACCAGCCGAAGAATATCCCGGCGATGGATTGGCGTGATGTTCCAAGCTTCTATGCCAGCCTTGAAGAGCCGACGCTGACCCATTTGGCGCTGCGCCTTCTTATCCTGACCGGCGTGCGCTCGGGGCCGCTGCGCAACCTACGACTAGACCAGATCGAAGACGACGTGTGGACGGTGCCAGCCGAAGCGATGAAGGGCCGTAAAGGCGCGACCGATCATTTTCGCGTGCCACTGTCGGATGAAGCCAAGCGCGTCATTGACCTTGCGCGACCGCATGCCCGCAATGGCTTCCTGTTTCCGAACAACCGGCAAGGCGTGATTAGCGACATGACCCTTTCACGGCACATGGAACGGCGTGGGCTGGAAGCGCGCCCGCACGGCTTTCGCACAAGCCTTCGCACATGGCTGGCCGAAGCGACCGGCGCCCAGCATGAAGTCGCGGAAGCGATGCTGGCGCATGTGGTGGATGGTGGTGTGGTGCGGGCCTATCGTCGCACAGACTATCTGGACAAGCGTGCGCCTTTGTTAGACCGATGGGCCGACCACGTGACTGGCGGCGCTGGGCAGGTGGTGCAACTGGCGGGGGCTGGATGATGGCGCGCATCAAGCCGAGCGAAATCTCCTCCGTTCCATCCCACGACCACGATGATGTCAATTCAAACATAAATGAATGGGGCGTTCCCGACTGGCGCGATAAAGCTGCCTATGGAGACACCTCCAAGTGGTGCTTGGGCCGCTGGCGTTGGGAGTTCTATAGGCGATTAGCTGATGTCAGAGACATATTTGATACAAAAAAATATGCTCAATATGAATTCGATTATAGTTTTTGGAAAATAGCCTGCAACAGACCCGGGGTGGCAGAAAGTGAACGCGATGCCATTCTTCGCATGGAGCCAGTCAAACCGGAACACCCTGAGTTTGTGGTTCGCTGTAATGCTGAAGAAAGAGCGCGCATCGGATATAGTAGACTTCACAATCCCCGAATTGGCGATATCTCCCGGTTCGATGAACAAGATAAGCGGCGCGACAGTTGCGTTTGGTTCGTGGAAGGTGCGTGGTTTGATGGGAATTTGCCGGAAAGGCCCTTGGAAAGAAACGAAGTAGTTGTCGCATTTTCGATTGATCGTCCTTTGTCGCAACAACTTCAGGATGTAGAACGGGCCTTAAAATCCCTGCAAAAAGACCGTCATGGACGGCTTCTTCAGATGCGGCGGCACCGGGCAAAGTGGCTCGGATACCTTCGTGCGCTCGATGCACGCGAGGGTGGTGCAACTTGGGCCGAAATTGCCGAAACCTTCTATTCACAGGGACATTTGGGCCGTCACAAGAACCCTTCAGGCGGATACCGCCCACCGCCTCCCCAAGCGGCGCGCGACTTATGGGAGGCGGCGCAGGCCTTGCGATTTAATTTCTAGTTTTCGTGCACAATCCCAAAGCGGGCAAATTCAAGCTTTTCTGCGCTTGTCGAAGCAGAAAAGGACTGTGCAGAATGCAGACTTACCTCACTCTATCTGAACTGCGCGCAAAGCTGGGCAACCGCTCACGCAGCGCAATCTATGCCGATTTGGCGGCGGGCCGCCTTCCGCAGCCCATAAAGCTTGGTGGCCGGATTTACTGGCCCGAGGGCGACGTTGACGCCCACCTGCGCAATCTGCGGGACAAGGCCGCTTGAGATGATCGGCGAAAATGAAGTGACCCGGAACCTGTTGGAGCAGGAACCGGGTCGGAAAAATCGCCATGCGACTGCGGCGGATGATTCGACAGTAGCACAAAAAACTGAACTGCAAACGCGCTTTCTTGTTCAGGCACATGGCCTGACCGAAACGCACGCGCATGCCCTTGCAGTGCTAATATGGGGAGCGGGCACATGACCGACGCACGCGAACTGACACAAGAGTTGGGCGGCAAGTGGTATCGTAAATACGGGGCGGCACCTTGCCCCGTATGCCAACCCCAGCGGAACAAGGGCCAGAACGCCCTGACCTTGGCCGATGGCCGCAACGGGCGGCTAATACTGGATTGCAAGAAAAGCGGCTGCGCCTTTCTCGACATTCTGGCAGCGGCTGGCGTGCGCTCGGGCGATTACATTCCCCCGGACGCGGCAACACTGGCCCAGCGCGAAGCTGAACAAAGGGCCGAAGCGCAAAAGCGGGCGGCACAAGCAAAACAGGTTTGGAACGAAGCCCAGCCCATCGCGGGCACCATCGCGGAGACGTATCTGCTCGGGCGCGGCATCACCTGCGGCCTGCCCCGCACGCTGCGTTTTCACGGCGCTTGCTGGCATGGGGCGACTGCGAAGCGCTATCCGGCAATGGTGGCGGCGGTGCAGGGCGCGGGCTTGCCTGCGGTGCATCGAACCTATTTGCGCCCCGATGGCTCGGGCAAAGCCCCGCTGGACCCTGACAAAATGATGCTCGGGGCAACCGCTAGCGGCGCTGTAAGGCTCACTGACGCGCCTGGGCCGCTGGTGGTGGCCGAGGGCGTCGAAACCGCCCTGAGCCTTGCAAGCGGGCTTCTGGGCCGCCCTGCGACTATCTGGGCCACTCTATCGACAAGCGGGATGCGCGGGCTGCGCCTGCCACCATCACCGGGAAGGTTGACCATCGCAACCGATGGCGACGATCCGGGCCGGGCCGCCGGTCGCGATCTGGCCGAGCGCGCCCATGCGACCGGCTGGGCCGTGTCTCTACTGCCCGCGCCGGATGGCCGGGACTGGTGCGACGTGCTGGCCGGAAAGGCGGTGAGGGCATGACCGATATTCGCGAAATTGACTTCACGCCGGATTGGCCCGCGCCGGATGCGAAATTCCTGCGCCCGGAAATCCCGCCCGCCCCGGAACTGCCGATTGACGATGTGTTCGGCTCGCGCTTTGCGACATGGGCGCGAGAGGCCGCAGAGGCCAAGGGCGCGCCGCTCGACTATGCGGTTTTGTCGGTTGTGTCGGTTTTGTCCAGCGTCATCGGCAACGCCCGGTGGGTGTCGCCGTGGCGCGGCTGGTCTGAGCCGCCGGTGATCTGGGCCATGTTGATTGGCTTGCCGAGCGCCGGGAAATCACCCGCAATCGACGCCGCCCTGCAACCGCTGCGCGCTGCCGAGCGTCCCTTGCGTGAAGCCGCAGACGCCGAGAAGAAGGCGTGGTCCGAAAAGGCCGAAATCGCCAAGCTGGCCGAATCCACATGGAAGGAAGCGGTCAAGGCCGCAATCAAGGAGGGCCAGACGCCACCAGACAGGCCGAAAGAGGCTGATGCAGGACCGCCGCCGCATATCCCGCGGCTTGTGGTCAATGACGGCACAATCGAGCGGCTGGGCGCGATCCTCGCAAATCAGCCTCGCGGCATATTGCAGATGCGTGATGAGTTGGCCGGATGGCTGGAAGGCATGGCCCGCTATTCCGGCGGGGGCAGTGATCGGCCCTTCTGGTTGGAGGCATATGGCGGGCGCGGATACACCGTCGAGCGCATGGGCCGCGAACCGCTTACAATCGACCGGCTCACCATCGCGGTCATGGGGGGCGTTCAACCCGACCGGCTGAAAACCCTCTTGTTCAAGGCCGATGATGATGGATTGCTCGCACGCTTCCTGCCGATCTGGCCCGAGCCTGCACCGCTGCGCCGCCCTGGCGCATGGGCCGATGAAGACCTGATGCGGCGGATCATCGAGAAGCTGCTGACGCTCAACCTGCTGACCGATGAGCACGATCAACAGCGCCCTTGGATTGTGGGCTTCACGGATGACGCGCGCGACCTGATGGACCAATTCCGGCAGGCGGTGCGCCAATGGGAAGCCGAGGCCGATGGCCTGATGCTTTCCTTCATCGGCAAATTGCCGGGGTTGACCGCGCGCTTGTCGTTGGTGCTCGCCTTTCTCGACTGGGCATCCGAAGGGATCGAAGAACCGCACCAGATCACGGTGCAGCACTTTGGCCGGGCCGCTCACCTTGTGGAAGCCTATGTCCTGCCGATGGCCCGCCGCGCCTATGCGGACGCTGCTTGCCCGAAGGCCGAGCGCGCCGCAAGGCGGATTGTGCAGGTGATCCGCGAACAGGGCTGGCCGCGCTTTACGTCTCGGGAAGTGTTGAGGCTCGACCGGACCGGGCTGGGCACGAAAGCCGCGCTCGACCCCGCGCTCGACATGTTGCTCGACGGCGATGTGATCCGCACGGTGCAATCGCCAGTCAGCCCACAAGGCGGCAGGCCGCAACGTCTCTACGCGGTCAACCCTGCAATCCTCGGGGGGCAGGCATGACGCGCTGGTTAGAGGCTGCGCAAAGAGCATCCGGGGTCGGGACAAAACCGACAAAACTGACAAAACCTTCGCCCGAGGGGGTTTTGTCAGAAAAGTCAGTTTTGTCCGGAGGGGAAAACGCGCTCAGCCTGAATCCTGAAATGTCGCCCGAGGACCTCGGCCATGACCTACAGGAAGAGCGCGCCGCATGGCCCGAGGTCCGACCCGCGGCGCGGATCATCGCCCTGGATGACTGGCGCGCTGCCGCGGACGATCCGCACAATCCCGATGCATGGCGAAATTCACCGATAGAAGGGCGACACACATGACTGGTGAAGAATTGCGAACCCTCAGAAAGCAGAGGGGGCTATCGCGCCCCGCACTGGCCGCACTGGCCGGAGTGCATGCTGACACAGTGCGATACTGGGAGCGCAAGGTTACAGTTGACCTGCGCGGCTTTGCCCCCAAACTTCTGCTCCGCACGATGGGTTTGGACAGGTTTTTACATGATGATGTGCCCCGCAGTCCTACCTCTCATCGGGGAAATAGTCCTGCTTACGCGCGCGCGGGGGGTGAGGTCTTAGAAAATGCGCCCCAATTCGATATAATGACTGTTTACACGATGCAGTGCTGCGCGCGAACCCGGAGTGGCAACGCTTGCCGCGCAAATGCTATACCCGGCAAGACGCGATGCAGGTTTCACGGCGGGCTCTCGACAGGCCCCAAAACACCCGAAGGACGGCAACGCATTGCCGAGGCACAGCGAAAGCGATGGACTCGGTGGCGGGCTGAACGCAAGCGATCAAACAAATAGACAGCTCTTGGACGCAGAGGCGCTGAAGCGTGTGTTCACCTCCTGACAAAAAGTTCCCATCTGCCTCCGGTGCGCCCTCGGTCGCTCGGAAGATGGATCGAGGGATAGGTGTAGCCTCGGCTGCCATGAGCGTCGGCTATGCGCAGGAAAGCGACCTTTGCAAAGTCGGGTTCAGCAGGCGCCGGGACCGGACTGACCGGCCCAATCCTGCCGCTCGAGGGCCGGCCCGGCGCTGCAGCGCAGCTACTCCGAACCAGTCATTCGCGGCCACGTGCAGCATGGTCTGGCAGCCCGAGGTCAGCAGCGCGGGACTTTGCAGCCTTCAAGGTCTTCCATTCAAGATTCGACATTGTAGGCTGGGTGTTCAATAAAAATGGACTTTAACAGAAATCGGGTGTTTTGTCGTTAATGGAACTTGGGACGAAACTTGCTGACTGTGGGGTGATCCTACTCACCTGTTTCAAGCATCTTTTGTTCGTTTATTGACGGCCTCAATCATCGACTGAGGTCGAGATACGTCCAGAACCACAACCGAGAGCTTCTCCCTCAAACGAGGCGGAAGATCATCTTCTAACATCGCCTCAAGCGCCTCGGCACTCTCGGGGCCGTCGGTGCCATCGCTTCTCTTCGGGGCCTTGAACTCGGTGCCGAACCAAAAGACGAGATAGATTCCGAAACCGCAGGCGTCCGGATCCGCAGCGTAACCCGCGAGCTGGGTCGAAGCGGCTATCCAGAGTTCGCCGTTGTAGTGCCGTTTTGCCTCGATCGGCAGATTCTTGCCCCCGTGGCTCAGCATTAAGATGTCGGCCCTGGTGTTTTCGCCGCGACGGGCTTCGGGAAGGCTCGCTGCAATTCCGTATCCTTCAAACCGAGGACGAAGCAACTCAAGGAGGCGGTCCCTGTCCTCGTTCTCAATCTGTGGTTCGGTCGCCGCCCCGTACTTATCGGTGTTCCAGAACCGCTTCCAGGGCGTCTCACTGCCGGTCCTGAGCGACCTCTTGTACCTTTCGACCTCTTCAAGAACGATGGCCGAAAGGTCCGATGGTGTCGCCGGTGCGCCATCTGCGAGCGCGCCCATCAGTTGGCTCACTGAAGGCGCCGCGAATTGCGCATCGCGCAACTTGCGGGCATGCTCTGCGGCCGCATGAGCGATATGGGGTGCCCAGGTCGAGTCTACACTCGGAGCAAGCTCTTTCAGATGCTCTTCGGCTGCGGCTGAATTTGAAGCTCCGAGACGCCGGATCGCGGCTCTGATAATCCCGCTCACTCCACCAGAGTGCTGCCAATCATTGTCGCGCGCAGGGTGTTTTTTCCCAAGAACCCCAATCCTGATTCTGTCCAGCAGGTCGATGTCTGGACTTAATTCGTTGAATGTCTTCGCCAAGTCTCCGTTTGGAGCCACCAAAGCAGCTTCGAGATCTTCTTCCGAGAGCCGACCGGCAAGTTCCTCGGGCGTCAGCGCCAGACCGACGAACGACCAAATATTTCGTTGGGTCTGTTCGAGGTCATCACGTTCCAATGTGCGGCGTGCGAGTTCGACCAATTCTCCGATTGTCGAACTGCCGGCGCATGCCTCGATCGCCTGCCTTAGGGCGGGATCCGGCAGCCCTGGCCTCTCGCCGAGCAAGTTGAGCATGCACAGAGAGACAAGTGCCGGTTGATCTGCATTCGTAAGGCGATGAATGGCGTCAAGATCCTCATCGCCAGCATCGAGAGCGGCGTTCCAATACCGCAACATCACGTCAGCACCTTGCTCAGGATCCTTGGCAAGGCGGTCGGCTGCCCAAACAGCAATCGAAGGATCGTCGTCGGCACTGAAGTAGGCTTCCCGAAGCCCGACCAAGGCGATGATCAACGGAGAAGCGTCGATGTCGTTTTCACGGCCATGCAATAGCGCCTGGTGCAACCCCGCCGCTACGACATACTCTTGCGGGTAGCGCCCAAGCTTGGCTTGGGCCTTGCCGAGATCTTCGACACCAACCTTGATATCGGTATGGATTGCAAATTGGACGAAGCCTTCCGCGATCGCCGCAGCGATCTCCTCATTTGTATACTTGACGATGTCTTGGAACGGCGATTTGTCTTTGCTGATCTGCGCGTAGCGGTAGTGCTTGGCGGCCCAATTCAAGACGCCATATTGTTCCGGTACGCCTCTTGAGATTATGTCAATGACCGGCGTTAGCTCGGCGATATTTGCCTTCCGCGAATTTTCTGTTTTCTTTTCCAGGTTCGCCTTTCTCTTCGCCTCCTTCCGTTTCCATTCCGCGCTCGGGTCGGAGAGAAGAGACTTGATGAAACCCTTGAAACCGCCTTCCTGCTCAAGCAGCGACACGATCGGTTCTTGCCATTTCGGCCAGTGCGTTTCGCTCCGGGCCGCATACGCGGCGATCTGAAACACTCGTTTTCTGGCTTTGCGCCCATTCGTCGCTTGGGCGATATCCAACAACCCTTGGATCAATGCGTCGGAGGGGAGCCTTCTTGCGGTCGAGATATATTCGTTGCACACCACCCAAGGACCTTCGTCGGGGGAGCTTTGGTTCTCGACAGCGAGGAACAACTCCAATTCCCGACGATCCGAATTGTGGTCAATCCACCTTCCAATGGCTTCAGCAACATCGTTGTCGAGCATGTCCCATCGATGTTCTCGGAGATTGCCGAGCCACGATAAAAGTCGAACGGCGGATATGTCCGGGTTGGCTTCAACTGTGGTGACAAACGCACGATCAAGGAGCGACTGGACCTGCGATTTGTGCCGGCGCGCAAAATCGCTTCTTCCAATACCCTTGTCGAACAAATCCGGTCGCGGAGACCGCGCGATCGCAATGCTCAGAGACACCAGCGAACCGGTGTCGTCGTAGTCCTCCTCATCAAGGGTTTTCGCAGGCAAGCTGTCGAAATCCTCGAGCAACGCGTGGAGATCCGAGAACTGAGCATCCTGTGTTGACCTGCTCGACAGGACGCGGGCACGGATCGCCAATTGACCCCGGTCCGCCGTCATGCCGACCAGATCGTCCAAAAGATCACGTTGAATTCCATTGCTGTCGCTGGCTTTTGAGACGAGGATTTCAGCCGCTCTCTCCCGCATCCACAGAGGTCGGGCAGCGTCGAGCACGATCTCCCGCAGCTTCCCCGACATGTGTTTAACTTGCGGACCGTCCGCGAGAGCCTGAAGCACCGTCACCTGCAGATGACTACGAACCTCAGCGTCGAGAATGTCTTTGAAATCGTCAGCGAGATCATCGCCGGCAAGCCCGCCTAAGACAGTCGCGTCGTCCTGCGAGGCGAGGAAGAACGGGTCATCACGATCCAGGTGATAGAGGATACCTCTTCGTCCAGCCGTATCGAACGCCGCGGCGTCGCCATAAGCCAGCACCGTTGCGGCATCATGCTCAATGAGTCGTCTCGCCCCGAGGGAATTTCCTGCCGATTGCAGGTGGGCGGTAAACCACGCATATAGCCCCCTGAGCTCGCTCGGGGCCCTCTGGTCGCTTCCGGTAATGAGGCTAATCGCCCGCCGCAACGGAAAAGCGTGCGTTGCTCCAGCGCCGACCACCCTTCTTGCCAGAAATCGGCCTGCCAGAAACTCAGCGACCGTTCGGTGAAACGGCGCGAATGCGTGTCCTTCCCCCCTGAAAAGCGGGGTGTCCAATGCGGCTTCAAGAACGCGCCTATCGAGCCTTAGGGAATGCGTAGCAACATACTCGTTTTCGGGTGACCCAAGCGGTAACGCGTTCGAACGCCAGAGCCCTTTCGCCCCGGAAGCGAGGAGATAGAAGCTCATGGCAGTGGCGGCAGAGAGGATTTCGTCCGCCCCAGGTCGCGGATCTGTTTCGCGCTCCGGGTCGTATTCGTGGGCAAGCGCCGATGTGGCTCTCGTGAACAAGTCAAAGCGCGAGGTCGGCCATACTCCGTTCGAGACGACAACCGAGTAAAGCAATCTCAGACTGAGCGGATTTTCCAGAAATGCACCGGCACCCCTGTTCCGCGCTTCACCGACGAACCTCTCTGAATCGGGTTCTCCCAGAGAGGCCAAGACCAATTGCGCTTCATCGTCGCTCAGCGGCAGGAGATGGGCCACAACGATGAGCTCGTTGTTCGCCGCACGCCGCATCGCGTTCATGTCGGCTGTTGCGCGCCAGTCCTCAGCGCGGCAGGTGAGGCGCCATCTGCGTACGCTGCTCTTCGAAATCGTGTTGGCGAGACGCAGGAGTTTGTCTTTGCCACCATCACCTGAACGATATTCATCGAGGGCATCAAGATATGCAGTTCCAGACGCGCCAATCGGAAAGCCGTTCATCATTTCCCTGCAAGTTGCGACCTCTCCACACTCGGCAAGAGCTTCTTGTTCCAGAGCCGTCGATTTTCCCGCGCCGGGCTCGCCGAGCAAAACAACATACGGGTGACCGCGCAATTGGCTCAGCGGTTGAACCACAATCTCGTCATGAACTTGTACGGCGACCCGCCTATCTAAGGATGCATTTTCCATTTCGGGACGATACTCACCCGAGGTTGCTTTGAAAACATGAAGACGCCCCAGTTCATAAAGCGAGTCCGACGTCGGCTTTTTCTCAGAACAGCGTGTATCTTGAGGCAGCAGCGAAAGTCCGGAATCCGCCCGACCTGCATGTGCTCCCTTGGCCGGCGGGTCACCAGATGTGGTCCGCTTCGGGGCTGACTGCCGTCATCTGACCGTTTCCGTCGGGAACGCCGAGCTGGTCGAGCGGGTCGAGATGGTTTAGCGACGCTTTGCGCATATTCTGTTGAAAAACTCGACTTGATTGGATGCCTGATCGCTGTTTCGCTTTCGTTAGGGTTGCGGAATGGTGTCTCGGCTCAATGCTCGTCAACCGAGTTTTGAAAGAGCCTCCGGACTTAACAATCATTTGACTCAACAAGAGAGGTGCTCAAAGAAAAAAGTGGAGCTCAAACAAGTATAGCGCACCGGACATGCAGATCGAGATGATACAGCGTGGGGCCCGCCAGCAATATGTCGAGCTGCTTACCGAGATCGGCCAGGTGGGGCAACTGAAATGAGCAAGGTCATCCCACTGGCGACCTGGCTGCCGATTCCTCTCGACGAACTCACGCTGGGGCGCCCCGTGGCTATGTCCATAGACGATGACGCTGTTAGCGAGAAGGGCATCATCAACGGGCGCTCGGCGTTCGGAGTGATCTTGCTCGATGACAACGGCGATGAGTGGGACATTCCCGAACAGGACATCGAGGACGGTACGATCAAGCTGTATCAGTGCGGCGATCTGTAACATCGGTTGAAGCCGGGAGGCCGGGATGCGAAGTGGACATGTTCAGCCTGCGCTACGGTGACCTCGTGGAGGTCGCGGGGTTGAGCGGGAATGGAAAGTCTTGACGAAGGTGTTGGCGCGGCATGACATCAAGGAGCGGCTTGTGCGGAGATGTACGGCGCGGGCCGAGGACCAAAAAGACACGTTACGACGTCGGTGTTCAAAATGTCCCCAACAACTTTGGCACGGCCCTCGATGACCTTTTCAGGGCATGGCAATGGTCCGAAAAGGACTAGGGAGATCGAGAGCGCGACCTGTGAGCGACTACCCAGTATACGTAAGGCCACTGTCTGATGGCGTCGTGTTCCCGTCAGCTTCGCAGTTCTGCCTTCGCCACACCTGTCAATGAGGCGTCAAAATGAAGCTGGCCACAACTTTCGCGACTGAGGGGGAGTTCCGAGCAAGCTGGCCAAATGCTGTCGATGCGTTGCAAAGACTGCACGAAGGCGAATTGATTCTGTCCGACTACCGCTACGAGCTCGCCCATGATGCTCTCCAAGAAACAAAAGCGCACGCCTCGCCGAACGAGATCGAGCGCACCCTGTGCCGTTTCTGGGAGTTCGACGATCGGTTTTTTGGAGATGCACCGATTGGAGGCGGCATCAACGATTTCCGATGGTGTATCTATTGCAGCGTGTATCTGTTCGATGACGACAATCTGGCTCGCGATCTACTGACGGTCTTCTGTCCGCTGCTCGGGCCCTTCGCCGTGAAGACGTATGGAGAACTGTTTTCGCGCAAGGTCTGCTCCACATTCATGGATGATGTCGCGCATGTGTTGTGGGAAATTCAGGACTTTGCTCCCGCGTTTGAACCAAGCTTCTTCGACTGGTACGGTCATCTCAATGACTTCGAGGGGGAAGTCAGAGCTTCTTTGCGTGCACTTTCCGGGCTGGAACCGCTCAAAGACCCTTCTTTTCCTCCGAAGGATGTAATGCGCGTATTTTGTCCTGGGGTAAGCAGCCCGGTTCGACCTGACATGCCCGAAGCCGAATACCTGCAGGACTTGGCGCAGTTCTATGAAGAATGTGGATACGGCGATATCAGTGAAGAGGTTTGGGGCTGTTTTGGGGACCTTTCAGGAAAGGGACCATCGCCGTAGCCATCGCAACATCCACCGGCAAAAGCATATCCGCCACCGCAATTGATTCACATGCCGTTCCATACGATAAATGCCGAAAGCAAATCAACCGATTGGCGAACCAACGCCGAGTCAGGAGACAGGGATGGCGATCGAGAAGACGCTCTTCGCAGCGGCCGACAAGATGCGCGGCTCCATGGATCCGGGCGAATACAAGCACGTGGCCCTGGGGCTGCTGTTCCTTCGCTACATCGGAACCGCCTTCCAGCGAAGGCACGATGAGCTGGTGGCCGATCCTGAAGGAGATCCGGAAGACGAGGATTTCTACCTTGAGGTCGGCATCTTCTGGGTGCCAGAGGCCGCGCGCTGGAGAACGCTGGCCGCGAATGCCAAGGACAAGGGCATCGGCGTCAGGGTCGACAATGCCATGCGCGCGATCGAGGCCGACAACGAGCAGCTCAAGGGCGCGCTGCCCAAGGTCTTCGGGCGTGAGGCGCTGGATCCGGCCATCGTCACCGGTCTGATCGACCTCTTCTCGAATATCGAGTTCGACGGCACGCCCAAGGATTTCGACCTGATCGGCCGGATTTACGAATACTTCATCTCGGAATTTGCCAGCAGCGAGGGCAAGCGCGGCGGCGACTTTCACACGCCGAAACCCGTGGTCGAGCTGATAGTCGACATGATCGAGCCGATGAAGGGACGCCTCTACGAGCCCTGCTGCGGGTCCGGCTCCTTCATGGTCCAGTCCGAACGCTTTCTCGAAAACCACGCCGGCCGCCGCGCCGATCTCGCCGTCTACGGGCAGGAGCGGAACCACACGACCTACGGTCTCGCCCGGATGAACCTCGCCATCCGGGGGATCGTCGCAAACATCCAGTGGAACGCCGAGGGCACGCTGCTGCGCGATGCCTTCCCGGACGAGAAGTTCGACTTCGCGATGGCCAATCCCCCGTTCAACATCTCGGACTGGTCGGGCGCCATCCTGGCCGAGGACAGGCGGTGGACCTTCGGCACGCCCCCGGTCGGCAACGCCAACTTCGCCTGGATGCAGCACATCTACGACAAGCTGGGCAGCACCGGCGTTGCCGGCGTGGTCATGGCCAACGGCTCCATGTCGTCCATGTCGAGCGGAGAGGGCGACATCCGCCGTGCCATGGTCGAGGCCGAAGCCGTGGACGCGATGGTCGCCCTGCCGGGGCAGCTCTTCTACGGCACCCAGATCCCGGCCTGCATCTGGATCCTGGCCAAGGACAAGTCGAACGGCGTGGCCAAGGCGGCCCGCCTGCGCGACCGGCGCGGCGAGGTGTTGTTCATTGACGCCCGCAAGATGGGCGCGCTGGTGGCAGGGAGCCGCAAGCAGAAGGAACTGTCGCGCGACGAGATCGCGCGCATCGCCAGTGCCTACCACGCCTGGCGCGGAGAGCCGGACGCAGGGGATTACGCCGATGAGCCTGGCTTCTGCAAGGCGGCCTCCTTGGAGGAGATCGCGAAACACAACTACGTCCTGACCCCCGGCCGCTATGTCGGCGCCGGCGCGGCCGAGGAGGACGGCGAGCCCTTCGAGGAGAAATTCGACCGGCTGACGGCGGAGCTTCGTGCGCAGTTCGCCGAGGGGCGGCGACTGGAGCAGCAGATTTCTTCGGCGCTGGAGAAGTTGGCATGACAGCCGAAGTGCCTCTGGAGAACTACCTACAGCGCATCACTTATGGGTTCACGAACCCAATGCCTACGGCCGAAGAAGGTCCTTTCATGGTCACGGCGCGCGACATCAATGGAGGGCGTATTCTCTATGAGCAGGCCCGGCGCACCTCACGAGAGGCATTCACCGATAAGCTGACGGACAAGAGCCGACCGGAAGTCGGCGACGTTCTTGTAACGAAAGACGGCACGTTGGGCCGGATTGCGGTCGTAGATCAAGGGGATATTTGCATTAACCAATCTGTGGCTCTCTTGAGGCCAAACGCTAATATTCGACCGCGGTATTTGAAATATCTCCTTGAAACTCCGAAGTATTTCGATCGGATGATCGGGGATGCCGATGGAACTACGATCAAGCATATCTACATCACGCGACTGGCAAAAATGGATGTCTCAGTTCCGGATTTGGATGCTCAAGATGACGTTCTATCCATACTCGGAGCTCTCGACGACAAGATCGATTTGAACCGCCGGATGAGCGCGACGCTGGAGGAGATGGCGCGGGCGCTCTATCGGTCCTGGTTCGTGGATTTCGACCCCGTCCACGCCCGCGCCCTCGGCCATCCCCCCGCCCACATGGACCCCACGACCGCCGCCCTCTTCCCCGACAACTTCGGCCCCGACGGCCTGCCGAGGGGGTGGGAGGCCGGGACGCTCGGTGACATAGCATCGAATATCCGGCGGCAGGTGCAGCCCGGTGATATCGAAGCCGATACCCCCTACATCGGGCTCGAACACATGCCCCGGCGTTCCATTGCTCTGTCGGACTGGGGCGGAGCAGGACAGGTGGGCAGCGCGAAGTCCGCGATGCGCCGCGGACAGATCCTGTTCGGCAAACTTCGCCCATACTTCCACAAGGTCGGCGTAGTGCCCACTGACGGGATCTGTTCGACCGACATTCTGGTCATCGGCGAGAAGAAGGACCACTGGCGAGAAATGGTTCTCAGTGTCGTGTCGTCGGATGACTTCGTCGAGCACGCCAACGCGACCTCCTCCGGAACCCGGATGCCCCGCTCCAACTGGAAGGACATGACACGCTTCGACATCGCGGTCCCCCCGGAGCCGGTAGTGGAAGCGTTTTCCAGCATCGTCCGGCCCATGACCGAAAAGATCGTGGCAGGCATCCATGAGGCGCACACCCTGGCCGCCCTCCGCGATGCCTTGCTCCCCCGCCTCATGTCCGGCGAACTTCGCATCCGCGAGGCTGAGAAGCGGGTCGAGGAGGTCGTGTGATGGCGGCATCCGTGCCTCTCCGGGACTACCTGCGGCAGCTCGCCGCCTGGGTTTGGAACCAGCAAGGGCATGCCTTTGACCATGGCCTCGCGCTCCAAGAAGAGACCCTGACCGAGATGCTGCTTCTGCGTATGGCACGGGACCACGCGAAGCACGGATTGATCATCACGATGTTCAACAAGACCGAGGAGTCGAAGAACGGCGCCGACTGGGAATGGATCGTCCGGATGCCCGGCTGCGAGCTTGGCCTGCGTGTTCAGGCTAAGCGTCTCTACCACCGGGACAAGAAGGCTGACTACGGCGGTCTCGACCCGAACTCCGGCCAGGTTAGGAAATTGATCGCCAGAGCCGGTAACCGCATACCTCTCTATGTCTTTTTCAATCATGATCGCGGTATCAATTCCCCGCTTCTCTCGCCCGGCGGGGAGCCTCCTTACCGAGGGCGAAGCTTCTGGGGTTGCTCTGTTGCCTGCGCCAAGAAAGTTCAGGCTGCAAAGAGCAACAAGCTATCCGTTCTGAAAAAGCACATGCGTCCTTGGCATCGGCTGATTTCCACGTCTGGAGGCTGTGGGGTTTACCCCGCGCTGGGTATCTCACCGCAAGAGGTCGAAGCCTCTATGCCCCCGGAGCGACGCCAGGTGATAGAGCGAATAAGAGATCGGGATTTCATGCTGACCTATCTGGATGAAGAAGATCTGGGAGGTGTGGCCATTCTTGATTTCAGTGATTTCCGAGGTGATTAGATGTTCCAGATCGACCGTTCCGCCAACCGTCTGCGCAAGCTCGAGCGCACCAGCTTCTCCGAGGTCGGGTTCCGGGAGCGGGAGCATCTCCAGGAATGGCTCGCCACCATGCCGGATGCGCTCTGCGAGGCGATGAGCGAGGGTGAGGATGGGCTTCTGATCATCCAGAAGGAGTTCGACGGGTTCGACGGCACCCGGGAGCGGCTCGACCTGCTGGCGCTGGACCGGGTCGGGCAGCTTGTCATCATCGAGAACAAGCTGGACGATTCCGGCCGGGATGTCGTCTGGCAGGCCTTGAAATACGCCGCCTACTGCTCGAGCCTGAAGAAAGCCGAGATCGTGGGAATATTCCAGCAGTATCTCGACCGGCAGGGCGGCGGAGACGCGGCCGGGCTGATCTGCGAATTTCTGGGCGAGGACACGCTGGACGAGGTCGTGCTGAACGACGGCACCAACCAGCGCGTCGTCTTTATCGCCGCGAATTTCCGGCGGGAGGTGACGGCGACGGTGCTCTGGCTGCGCGAACATCAGATCGACGCGCGCTGCGTCAAGGTCGTGCCCTACAGGTTCGGCGAGGAGATTTTCGTCGACCTGCAACAGGTGATCCCGCCGCCCGAGGCGGCGGACTACATGATCCGGATGGCCGAGAAGGAGAGTGAGGAGAAGTCGGCCAAGGGGGCGATCAAGTCACGTCATGAGATCAGGCTGGCATTTTGGAGCGAGGCTTTGGAAGCATTGCGTGCCGCCGGTTTCGAAAGATGGCAAAACGTCAATCCAACCAAGGAAAACTGGCTCAACTCGGCTACGGGCGTTTCGGGAATATCGCTGACGTTGAGTCTGCTAAGGCATGAAGCGCGCGTATCTCTGACGATTGCGCGCCCTGATGAAGGTGAGAACAAGTGGTTTTTTGATCAACTTATGAAAAACCAGGCCGAGTATTCTGACGTGGTAGGTCCAGATCTCGAGTGGCACCGGATGGACGATAAGAAAATGAGCTGGATAGCGGTTCGAGCACCCTTTCAAGGCTTTAGTAGAGAGAATTGGCCGGCAATGATCACGTGGCTGGTCGAACACTATGAGAAGATGGATCAGGCATTTTCCGATCCTGTGCGGGCGCTTGCTGCACGCATGAAGTCCGGAGGGGGCGCTTGATGGCCTGGAACTCGGAATCCGACCTAGAAGACTGGATGATGGAGAGGCTGGCGGGTCTGGGCTATGCCGCCGCCTCAGGCGCCGAGATATCACCTGAGAAGCGCGACCCAGAGCGTCGGAGCTTCCACGAGGCAATCCTGCGAAAGGTCTTCGAGAAGTCCGTGCGGCGCCTCAATCCAGTGCTGCCAGACGGCGCGGTGCAAGAGGTGATGGCCCGTGTCACAGACGAGACCTTCGCCGGTGACCTCATGGCAGAGAATCGTCGCTTGCACGGCCTGATGACCGGCGGCGTCCCAATTACTTACTTCCGTGATGGCGAAGAGCGCAATGATCGCGCGCGGCTCGTGGACTGGGATGACGATGACAACGCCTGGCACGCGTTCAACCAGGTCGACATGGTCGGAAAGAACGCGCGCATACCGGATGTCGTGATTTACCTGAATGGCCTGCCTCTGGTGGTGGTCGAACTGAAGGGCACGGAGGGAGCCAGTATCGAGGCGGCGTTTAACCAGATCGAGACTTACAAGGCGGATATTCCGAACCTCTTCCGGACCTCAGTCTTCTCGGTGATCTCCGATGGGCTGAACGCACGATATGGCACGCTCTCGGCGGGTATAGACCGCTTCATGCGGTGGCGAACCGTCGATGGCGAGACCATCCTTTCGGAGCGCGAAGGTCTTGCCCTGAACACGCTGACCGAGGGCTTGCTGAACCGGTCCGTTCTACTCGACATGCTGCGCTGGTTCACCGTCTTCGAGGACGAGGGCAAGGGACCAATCAAGAAGGCGGCCGGCTACCACCAGTTCCATGCGGTCCGGAAGGCCATGGAGTCGATCCTCGTTGCGCGGGGCGACGACGGTAAGGGCGGCGTCATCTGGCATACTCAGGGCTCCGGGAAATCGCTCCTGATGACCTTTCTTGCCGGGCGAGCAATGCACCTGCCGGACCTGGAGAACCCGACGGTGCTTGTTCTCACCGACCGCAACGACCTCGACAACCAATTGTTCGCCACATTCGGTAGGTGCAAGGCTCTGCTGGGTGAGACGCCGGTCCAGGCGGACAGCATCGAGGAGCTGAAGACGCTGCTGAACCGACAGGTGGGCGGTATCGTGTTCTCGACGATCCAGAAGTTCCGGCCAGAGCGCGGCCAGGATTTCCCCGAGCTTACCGATCGCTCCAATGTCATCGTCATGGTCGATGAGGCGCACCGGACACAGTATGGGTTCGAGGCCCGGATGGACCACAATACTGGCGAGGTTCGCCATGGTCTGGCGCACCACATGCGCACAGCCTTGCCGAGGGCGGTCTACGTGGCATTCACCGGCACCCCGGTGGAATTGGTCGGCGCGAACACGCGGTCGGTGTTCGGCGATTACATTGACGTCTACGATATTGCGCAGGCCGTTGAGGACGGTGCGACCGTGCCGATCTATTACGAAGGCCGCGTCGCTCGCGTGGAGATCGCCGAGGAGGTGCGCGACAGTCTCGATGAGGAATTCGACGAGGCAACCGAGACGCTGCCCGAGGACGAGGCAGGTGCCGCAGCCAAGAAGTGGTCGCAGATCGAGAAACTGGTCGGGGCAGGTCCACGCCTTGATGCGGTGGTGGCTGACATCCTCGAGCATTTCGATGCACGCCTCGAGGCCATCGACGGAAAGGCGATGATCGTCTGCATGAGCCGCCGGATCTGCGTCGAGGTTTACGAGCGCATCGTGGCGGCTCGTCCCGATTGGCACTCTGAAACCGACGAGACCGGCGCGGTGAAGGTCGTCATGACCGGAAACGCCACGGATCCTCAGAATTTCCAGCCGCATATTCGCAGCAAGGCGAAGCTGGAAGCCCTCAGAAAAAGATACAAGGACACGAGCGACCCCCTGAATCTGGTGATCGTGCGTGACATGTGGCTGACCGGCTTCGATGCGCCCTGTATGCACACGCTCTACGTGGACAAGCCCATGAGGGGGCACGGACTGATGCAGGCAATCGCACGGGTGAACCGGGTATTCGCCGGCAAACCCGCCGGTCTCGTTGTCGACTATATCGGTCTCGCCGCTGACCTGAAAAAGGCCCTTGCGCATTATTCGCAGGGAGACCAGGCCCAGACTGCTGTTAATGAACGAGAGGCCGTTGCCGCCTTCCTGAGTGCGCTTGAGACCGCGCGCGGATTGTTCCATCGCTTCGACTACTCTCGGTCCCTCGGAGGCACGGCAGCCGATCGCCTGGATATCCTTCCGGCGGCCGCGGACCATGTTCTTCAAAAGGCGCGCGACGACGGTCGGGAGGACCACAAGGACTTCGGCAAGCGGTTCCTCGATGCCGTCGCTGCCCTGGCCCACGCATTCAAGCTTGCGGCCGGCTCACCGGAGGCCAAGACGCACGCGGAAGAGGTTGCGTTCTTCCTCGCGGTCAGATCGGCTCTTCAGAAGCTCGACGTGAAGGGGAGCGGCGGGCGGAATTCCTCGCCGGATTTCGCGATCGAGCAACTTCTGAATCGCGCCGTTGCATCCACGGAGGTGGTCGACATCCTCGAGGCGTGTGGCTTTGACCGTCCGGATATCAGCGTTCTGTCCGAGGAGTTTCTCCTCGAGATCCAGAACATGCAGCATAAGAATCTTGCTGTGGAAGCCCTGAAGAAGCTTCTGAATGGAGAGATCAAGGCCCGGACTAGGGGCAACGTCGTGCAGAACCAGAAATTCTCGGATCGGCTTACGAACGCGATCGCACGATATCACAACCGAAGCGTTGACGCCCTCCAGGTCATCCAGGAACTCATCGGCATGGCCAAAGACCTAAGCGCCGAGCCTGAGGACGACATGTCTGAGGCAGAGAGGAGCTTCTACGACGCTTTAGCGCAGAATGAGAGTGCCGTTGAAGTCATGGACAACGACCAGCTCAAGGTGATCGCGGCCGAGCTCGTGAGGTCCGTTCGAGAAAATTCCGGCGTGGATTGGTGGCAGCGAGATGATGTGCGGGCGAGGATGCGCGTTGTCGTGAAACGTATCTTACGGCGATATGGATATCCGCCAGACCTTCAGGCCGAAGCGGTAAAGCTGGTCATAAAGCAAGCCGAAGCTTTGGCTCGCAGGATGTAGAGCGCAGATAGCGACGGATACCCCTCACCCCAGTCGTTGAAGCGTATGACAACGATCACGTCTCGCTCCGCGCCAAGCCGCTCGGCATCGCACCGGGGCATCTCGCCCGCGAGGGCGTTCAAGAACTCATTGATCACTCGGTCATCCGAGAAGGGCAGGAACCGCTAGTAGCGAGGTGGATTTCATGGGCAAATCATAGCTACCCCGTAAAATCGCTGCAGCCAAGGCCGCAAACGATCCGACCACGCTGCACAGGGTAGATATTTAGGGGGATACGTAAAGTTAGAAGCTGTGTATTCTCATTACAAATCAATAACTTAAGTCATTAAAATGGTGCCCAGGAGAGGACTCGAACCTCCACGGCCTTGCGGCCACTGGCACCTGAAGCCAGCGCGTCTACCAATTCCGCCACCTGGGCAGGTGTCGTGCCGCCGGCATTTAGACGCAGCCCGACCGGGTGTCAACGGCGATTTCGCGCGATTTGGCCCGCAGGCGTTATCGTCTTGTCGGGCGGGCGCGGCGACGTTAGGAAAGAGGGGATCATGCGCAGCCCGGAGGCCCCTATGTCCAAGCTCGTCACCATCTATGGCGGATCAGGTTTCGTAGGACGCTATATTGCGCGGCGCATGGCGTCTGCGGGCTGGCGGGTGCGGGTTGCCGTGCGCCGTCCCAACGAGGCGATGCATGTCAAGCCCTACGGCGTGCCCGGGCAGGTGGAGCCGGTGTTCTGCAACATCCGTGACGATGCCAGTGTGCGCGCAGTGATGCTGGGCGCGGATGCGGTGGTCAATTGCGTGGGCACCTTCGACCGTGGCGGGCGCAACAATTTCCACGCGGTACAGGACGAGGGTGCGACGCGGATCGCGCGCATCGCCGCCGAGCAGGGCGTGGCACAGCTCGTCCACCTCTCGGCCATCGGCGCGAGCGCCAATTCGGCGAGCATCTACGCACGCACCAAGGCCGCCGGAGAGGCCGGTATCGCTGCACATTTTCCGCAGGCGGTGATTCTGCGGCCCTCGGTCATCTTCGGGGCGGAGGACCAGTTCTTTAACCGGTTTGCGGGGATGGCGCGGTTGTCGCCGGTGATCCCGGTCGTCGGAAGCGACACGCGGTTTCAGCCTGTCTATGTGGACGATGTGGCGCACGCGGCGGCAAAGGCGGCCATGGGCGCGGTGGAGCCGGGCATTTACGAGCTGGGCGGGCCCGAGGTGGCCACGTTCCGCGAGCTGATGAAGATGATGCTCGGGGTTATACGCCGGCGTCGTCTGATCGTCGGAATCCCGTTCGGGATCGCGTCAGTTATGGCGGCGGTGATGGAATTCGTGGAAACGATCACGTTCGGCCTCGTGCCGCCGCAGATCACGCGCGACCAGGTGCGCAGCCTGCGGGTGGACAACGTAGTGAGCGTGGGCGCGCGGACCTTCGCCGATTTAGGGATCGAGCCGGTGGCACCCGAGGCGGTTCTGCCCGATTACCTGTGGCGGTTCCGGCCTGCGGGCCAATACGAGGCAATCCACGAATCCGCCAGCAATTTCAAGGCGTAACGCTCCTCAACCATAAGTGAGGGCTAGCAGCACCACGCCGAGTGCGACCCGGTAGATCACGTATGGCGTGAAGCTCACCCGGTCGAGAAAGCGCATCATCACGCACAGCGCGCACCACGCCGCGGCGAAAGCGAACAGCGCGGCGAACGCTGCGCGACCGAGCAGGTCAAGCCCGGCATCGGCCTGCGCGAGGTCGATGGCCAGCACTGCTCCGGTGGCGAGTGTCGCCGGGATCGACATGAGCATCGACAGCCGCGTGGCGTCGCGGCGCTCGAGTCCGATGGCGCGCGCGCCGGTGATGGTGATGCCAGAGCGAGACACGCCGGGGATGAGCGCCAGCGCTTGCCACAGCCCCATGATAAGCGCACGGCGAAGGGTCCAGTCAGGTGCGTGCAGGGTTTGCGGGGCGACCCGGTCGATCCACCACAGGAGGATGCCGAAGACGATCATCGTCCAGCCGATCACGCGGGTGTCGCGCAGTGCGTCTTCCCAGCCCATGATCACGATAACAGCCCCCGTGATCACCAGCGGTACCGTGCCGAGCAGAAGGTTGCGGGCCAGTCGTGCGTCAGTGCTTTGACGTCTGCCGCGCAGGAGGTCGGCGAGACCACGCCCGGCGGCGGAGGATTCGGCGTGGAAATAGACGATCACGGCGAGAATCGAGCCCAGATGCACCGCCACGTCGAGAGCGACATCCTCTTCGCCGCTGCCGTTGACCTGGTGCAGAAGCGCGAGATGCGCCGAGGACGAAATGGGTAGGAACTCGGTGACGCCCTGGATGATCGCGAGCAGAAAGAGCGAAAACAGCGTCATCGAACGGATCCCGGGCCAGCCTGCGGCCCGTATAAGCGCCTGAGTTTCAATGACAACCCGAATAATATATCCGAATCGGACCTAAAAGTGTTAAGAATTCCCTCCAGAATCGATCGGTGGCGATATATTTCTCAATATATGTCAGCAATACTGCCTTTTCATGCTTTGGCATATGGTATAAAAGGGCGCTCTCAGAATTCCGGGAGGTGAAGACGTGGCGAAGCAACCCATGCTGAAATTCGTGTCGATCGGGCGGGATATGCCTGAGAAGCGGACGGCAGAGGCGCGCAGGCAGGATTTCCATGAGATCTATGCCGAATTCGCCGATGCGAAGGCGAAGGAGCAGGCCGGGCGGTGCAGTCAGTGCGGCGTGCCCTATTGCCAGACGCATTGCCCGCTGCACAACAACATCCCCGACTGGCTGCGCCTCACCGCCGAGGGGCGGTTGAAAGAAGCGTATGAACTCAGCCAGTTGACCAACACCTTCCCGGAGATTTGCGGGCGCATCTGCCCGCAGGACCGGCTGTGCGAAGGCAATTGCGTGATCGAGCAGGCGGGCCACGGCACCGTCACCATCGGCGCGGTGGAGAAATACATCACCGACACGGCGTGGGAGAAAGGCTGGGTCGAGCCCATCTCGCCAACCTCGGAACGTGTTGAATCTGTTGGGATAATCGGCTCCGGGCCCGGTGGTCTCGCGGCGGCCGACGTGCTGCGGCGGGCGGGCGTGCAGGTCACGATCTATGACCGCTATGATCGTGCGGGTGGGCTGATGACCTATGGCATCCCCGGCTTCAAGCTGGAGAAGGAAGTGGTGATGCGCCGGGTTGCGCAACTGGAGGAGGGCGGTGCGGAATTCGTCCTGAATTGCGAAGTCGGAACCGACATCAGCTTTGACGAAATTCGTAATAAACACAACGCTGTACTGATCGCCACCGGGGTCTACAAGAGCCGCGATCTGGACGGTCCGGGCGCAGGGGCGCAGGGCATCGTGCGGGCCATCGACTACCTGACGGCGAGCAATCGGGTGGGCTTTGGCGACAGCGTGCCGGAGTTCGACAGCGGCGAGCTGAATGCCGAGGGGAAACAAGTGGTCGTGGTTGGCGGCGGCGATACCGCAATGGATTGTGTGCGCACCGCCGTGCGGCAGGGCGCAAAATCAGTTATCTGCCTCTACCGCCGCGACCGTGACAACATGCCCGGAAGTCAACGTGAAGTGGCCAATGCCGAGGAAGAAGGCGTTGTTTTTGAATGGCTTAGCGCTCCGGTGGGCTTCGCGGGCGACCCGGTGAACGCGGTGCGGGTGCAGAAGATGCGCCTTGGCGCGCCGGACGCGACGGGCCGCCAAAGCCCCGAGCCGATCGAGGGCGCGGTCGAGGATGCGCCCGCCGACCTGGTCATCAAGGCGCTGGGGTTCGAACCTGAAAACCTGCCAACCCTCTGGAATCAAAAGGAATTGGAGGTCACGCGCTGGGGCACGGTCAAGGCCGAGTTCACCACCGGGCGCACCGCTCTGGACGGCGTTTACGCGGTGGGCGACATCGTGCGCGGCGCGAGCCTCGTGGTCTGGGCGATCCGCGACGGGCGCGACGCGGCGACCGCGATCCTCGACGATCTGCGCCCCGCGCAGGCCATTGCGGCGGAATGAACCTGTAGCTTCAAGCCGCGAACCGCAAGGTTCGGGGCGGGTGCGTGACGGTGCCGCAAGGGATTAGCAAGGATACGAGCCGGGCCTCAAAAAGGACAGGACAGGTGACCCAAATGGCTGAAGCCAGGAAACCAGAGTCGGACGAATTGACGGGGCGTTGCCTCTGTGGGGCCGTAAAGGTCACGGTTCGGTCCCATGCTGCGGCCGTCAGCGCCTGTCACTGTTCCATGTGCCGCCGCTGGAGCGGCGCGGCGATGTGGGTGCTGGAGGCACCGGTTGACGCGGTCGGGGTGACGGGGCCGATGGGGCGCTACCGCTCATCTTCGTTCGCCGAGCGCGCATGGTGTGCGGAGTGCGGAACACAACTCTGGATCAAGGATGATGATGGGCCATACGAATTGATGCCGGGGCTGTTCGACGGCGCGCGGGAGCTGCGCCTGTCGCACGAGATATACGTGGACCAGGCGTTTGCCAGCGTCGTGCTGGCGGGCGGGCACAAGCGTGTGACGCGGGCCGAGTACGAGGCGTCGGAACGGTCGGTGCCCGTTGGGTTCTAGAATGGAATGAAACGGATGCGCCCCGGCGCAGGATGAGGAGTGATCGCGATGTCGGATTTCGATAGCAACTGGGCGGCCGTTGAGACGGCCAAGCGCGACTGGCTGGCCGAGCATGGCATGTATGCCCATGAGGAGGAGCATTCGTCCTGCGGCGTGGGCCTTGTCGTCAGCATCGACGGCAAGCCCTCGCGCAAGGTGGTGCAGGCGGGGATCGACGCGCTGAAGGCGATCTGGCACCGCGGCGCGGTGGATGCCGACGGCAAGACCGGCGACGGCGCGGGTATCCATGTGCAGATCCCGGTGCCGTTCTTTTATGACCAGATCCGGCGCACCGGGCACGAGCCGAACGAGAACCGGCTGGTAGCGGTGGGGCAGGTGTTCCTGCCGCGCACGGATTTCGGCGCGCAGGAGCGCTGCCGGACCATCGTGGAGACCGAGGTGCTGCGGATGGGGCACACGATCTATGGCTGGCGGCATGTGCCGGTCGATGTCTCCTGCCTGGGTGAGAAGGCCAACGCGACGCGGCCCGAGATCGAGCAGATCCTGATCTCGGACGCCAAGGGGCTGGACGAGGAGAGCTTTGAGCGTGAGCTGTACGTCATTCGCCGCCGGATCGAGAAGGCGGCGCAGGCGGCGGGCGTCGGCGCGCTCTATATTGCGAGCCTGTCGTGCCGCAGCATCATCTACAAGGGCATGATGCTGGCCGAGCAGGTGGCGGTGTTCTACCCCGACCTGATGGACGAGCGGTTCAGGAGCGCCTTCGCGATCTATCACCAGCGCTATTCGACCAACACGTTCCCGCAATGGTGGCTGGCGCAGCCGTTCCGGATGCTGGCGCATAACGGCGAGATCAACACGCTGAAGGGCAATCTCAACTGGATGAAGAGCCACGAGATCCGCATGGCGTCGTCGGCCTTTGGCGAGATGGCCGAGGATATCAAGCCGATCGTGGCGCAGGGGTCGTCGGATAGCGCCGCGCTGGATGCCGTGTTCGAGGTGCTGGTGCGCGCGGGCCGCAAGGCGCCGATGGCCAAGACCATGCTGGTGCCGGAATCCTGGTCCAAGCAGGCCGAGGACCTGCCCGCGGCGTGGCGCGACATGTATTCCTACTGCAACAGCGTGATGGAGCCGTGGGACGGCCCTGCCGCGCTTGCCATGACCGACGGTCGCTGGGTCTGTGCCGGGCTCGACCGCAACGGGCTGCGGCCGATGCGCTATGTCGTGACCGGTGACGGGCTGCTGATCGCCGGGAGCGAGGCGGGCATGGTGCCGGTGGACGAATCGAGCGTGCGGGAAAAGGGCGCGCTTGGCCCCGGGCAGATGATCGCGGTGGACATGACCGAGGGCCGCCTGTTCCACGATGCCGAGATGAAGAACCGGCTGGCCGAAGCACAGCCGTTCGGCGAGTGGGTGGGCAAGATCAACGAGCTTGACGGGGTGCTTGCCCGCGTGACCGAGGCGCCGCTCTTTGAGGGGGGCGACCTGCGGCGTCGGCAGATTGCGGCGGGCTACAGCATCGAGGAGATCGAATCGATCCTCGCGCCGATGGCCGAGGACGGCAAGGAGGCGATTGCCTCGATGGGCGATGACACGCCCGCCGCTGTGCTCTCGCGGCAATACCGCCCGCTGAGCCATTACTTTCGGCAGAATTTCAGCCAGGTGACCAACCCGGCGATTGATTCCCTGCGCGAATTCAGGGTGATGAGCCTCAAGACGCGGTTCGGCAATCTCAAGAACGTGCTGGACGAGTCGAGCGCGCAGACCGAGATCATCGTGCTGGAAAGCCCGTTCGTGGCCAATGCTCAGTGGCAGGAGATGATCCGCGCGTTCGATGCGGACGTGGCCGAGATCGACTGCACCTTTGCGCCCGGCACGGGGGCGTTGCAGGCCGGGCTGGAGCGTATCCGCGCCGAGGCCGAGGATGCCGTGCGGTCGGGGATCGGGCATATCGTGCTGAGCGATCACGGGCTGGGCGAGGCGCGCATCGGGATGCCGATGATCCTCGCGACATCCGCGGTGCATTCCCACCTGACGCGCAAGGGCCTGAGGACGTTTTGCAGCCTCAACGTGCGGTCGGCGGAGTGCATCGACCCGCATTATTTCGCCGTGCTGATCGGCGCGGGGGCGACCACGGTGAACCCCTATCTTGCCGAGGACACCATCGCTGATCGCAACCGCCGGGGCCTGATCGAGGGCAGCCTGACCGAGGCGGTGGCGCGCTATCGCGCGGCGATTGACCTGGGCATTCTCAAGATCATGTCGAAGATGGGGATTTCGGTGATCTCGTCGTACCGCGGCGGGCTGAATTTCGAGGCCGTGGGGTTGGGGCGCGCGATGTGCGCCGAGTATTTCCCGGGGCTGGTGAGCCGGATCAGCGGCATCGGCGTGAGCGGTATCCAGGCCAAGCTGGAGGAGGTGCATGGCCGCGCCTTCGGAGGCGGGCAGGATATCCTGCCGATCGGCGGGTTCTACAAGGCGCGCAAGTCGGGCGAGACCCATGCCTGGGGCGCGCAGACCATGCACATGATGCAGATGGCCTGCAACAAGGCGAGCTATGAGCTGTGGAAGCGGTATTCGGCCACGCTTCAGGCGAATCCGCCGATCCATCTGCGCGACCTGATGGCGATCAAGCCGATTGGCGAGGCGGTGCCGATCGAGGAGGTCGAGAGCGTCACCGCGATCCGCAAGCGGTTTGTCACGCCGGGGATGTCGTTGGGGGCGCTGAGCCCCGAGGCGCACAAGACGCTCAACATCGCGATGAACCGGATCGGCGCGCGCAGCGACAGTGGCGAGGGCGGCGAGGACCCGGCGCATTTCACGCCGGATGCCAATGGCGACAACCCCTCCGCCAAGATCAAGCAGGTGGCGAGCGGGCGGTTCGGCGTGACGGCGGAATACCTCAACCATTGCGAGGAGCTGGAGATCAAGATCGCGCAGGGAGCCAAGCCCGGCGAGGGCGGGCAGCTACCTGGGATGAAGGTGACCAAGCTGATCGCGAGGCTGCGGCATTCGACGCCGGGGGTGACGCTGATCTCGCCGCCGCCGCATCACGATATCTATTCCATCGAGGACCTGGCGCAGCTCATCTATGACCTGAAGCAGATCAATCCGAATGTGAAGGTCACCGTGAAGCTGGTGGCGCAGTCGGGCGTGGGCACGATTGCTGCCGGTGTGGCCAAGGCCAAGGCCGACGTGATCCTGATTTCGGGACACAATGGCGGCACGGGTGCGAGCCCTGCCACCTCGATCAAGTATGCCGGGCTGCCGTGGGAGATGGGCCTGACCGAGGCGCACCAGGTGCTGAGCATGAACAACCTGCGGGGGCGGGTGACGCTCAGGACCGATGGTGGCCTGCGCACCGGGCGCGACATCGTGATGGCGGCGATGATGGGGGCCGAGGAATACGGCATCGGCACCGCCGCGCTGATCGCGATGGGCTGTATCATGGTGCGCCAGTGCCAGTCGAATACCTGCCCTGTGGGTGTCTGCACGCAGGACGAGGATTTGCGCGCCAAGTTCACCGGCACGGCGGACAAGGTGGTGAACCTCATCACCTTTTACGCGCAGGAGGTGCGGGAAATCCTGGCGAGCATCGGCGCGCGGTCGCTTGACGAGGTGATCGGGCGGGCGGACCTGCTGACGCAGGTGAGCCGCGGCTCGGCGCATCTGGACGACCTAGACCTCAACCCGATGCTTATCACCGTGGATGGGGCCAAGGACGTCCGCTATGACCGCACGCGCGCGCGCAACGAGGTGCCCGACACGCTGGATGCCGAGATCGTGCGCGATGCGGCGCGGTTCCTGGAGGATGGCGAGAAGATGCAGCTTCACTACACGGTGCAGAACACGCACCGGACGGTGGGCACGCGGGTCTCATCCCACATCGTGCGCCGCTTCGGGATGCGCAACAGCCTGCAACCCGACCACCTGACCGTGAAGCTGTCGGGCAGCGCGGGGCAGAGCCTGGGCGCGTTTGCCGCGCCGGGGCTGAAGATCGAGGTCAGCGGCGACGCCAACGATTACGTGGGCAAGGGCCTGTCGGGCGGCACCATCGTGGTGCGCCCACCGATGGCGAGCCCGCTGGTCGCGCACGAGAACACCATCATCGGCAACACGGTGCTCTATGGCGCGACCGCCGGATACCTGTTTGCCGCGGGGCGCGCGGGCGAGCGGTTTGCCGTGCGCAACTCGGGCGCGCACGTGGTGGTCGAGGGCTGCGGCAGCAATGGCTGCGAGTACATGACCGGCGGCGTGGCGGTGATCCTCGGCGAGATCGGGGCCAATTTCGGCGCCGGCATGACCGGCGGCATGGCCTATATCTATGATCCCGAGGATCGCGCGCCCGCGTTGGTCAACGGCGAGACGCTGGTCGCCTGCCCGGTGACCGAGCCGCACTGGCAGGACGAACTCAAGGGGCTGATCGAGCGGCACCTGACCGAGACCGGATCGCGACGGGCGGCGGATATCCTGCAATACTGGGACCGCGAATTGCCGCGTTTCGTGCAGCTTTGCCCGAGGGAGATGCTCGACAAGATCGCGCATCCGCTGGGCGTGGAGCCGGAGGCGATCCCGGCGGAGTGAGGCGAGGCCCCGCGCGCGGGGCGCTTGCACCGCCCGGGTGAGGAGGATTTGCACCAGGAAGAGGCGGTGGGGCGCGTGCCCCGCCGCGCCGATCCGGGCATTTTTGCCGGTCGGGCGCCGCCGCCCGCGCCAAAGCGGTTTTGCCGGGCGCGGCGGGGCGCTATAGCTGGGCCATGGCGGGACGCAGGAAGAAAACGGCGAAGGGCAGGCGGCGGCGGGCGGCCCCGGTGGGGGTGTGGCGCAGGCTGCGGCGCTGGCTGTTGTGGTCCGCGCTCGTGGTGGTGGCGGCGTTCGCGCTGAGCCTGCTGGCCTATCGCTGGGTGGATCCGCCGGCGACGATCTATACCTGGCAGGAGGAACGGCGGCTGGGCGCGATTTCGCGCGAGCCGGTGCCGATGGCGCGGATCGCGCCGGTGATGGCGCGGTCGGCGGTGGCCGCCGAGGACGCCAATTTCTGCCTGCACTGGGGGTTCGACATGGGTGCGATTCGCGACGCCATCGCCGATGGCTCTGTGCGCGGGGCCTCGACCGTCAGCCAGCAGGTGGTCAAGAACGTGTGGCTGTGGCACGGGCGCAACTGGGCGCGCAAGGCGCTGGAGGCCGCGATCACGCCGCTGATGGAGGCGGCATGGCCCAAGCGGCGGGTGCTGGAGGTCTATCTCAACATCGCCGAGTTCGACGAGGGCGTGTTCGGGGTGGAGGCCGCGGCGCGGCATTATTTCGGCGTGGCGGCGGCGGACCTGAGCGCGGTGCAGGCGGCGCGGCTCGCCGCGGTGCTGCCCGATCCCAAGGGGCGCTCTGCCAGCCGTCCGTCGGCGGCGCTGCGGCAACGCGCGGCGGCGATCGTGGACGGGGCGGCGACCATCGCCCGCGACGGCCGCGCCGCCTGTTTCGAGGATTGAAACCCGCGCCGGAAGCGGGCATGGAAGGGGCTGTTTCCAATAGCAGAGGCACGCATCCGACATGGCCCGGCTCTACCACGTTCCGCTCTCGCCCTTCTGCCGCAAGGTGCGGCTGTGTCTTGCCGAGAAGCGGATCGAGTGCGAGCTGGTCGAGGAGCGGTACTGGGAGCAGGATGCCGATTTCCTGCGCCGCAACCCGGCCGGCAAGGTGCCGGTGCTGCGCATGGACGGGCGCACCCTGGCCGAGAGTGCCGCGATCTGCGAATATATCGAGGAGCGCCACCCCGAGCCGCCGCTGATGCCCAAGGGGGCCGAGGCGCGCTACGAGGTGCGGCGGCTGGTGGGGTGGTTTGACGACAAGTTTCACCACGAGGTGACGGCCAAGCTGCTTTACGAGCGGGTCAACAAGAAGATCATGAAGCTGGGCTTTCCCGACAGCCGCAACGTCAAGGACGGGGCGCGGGCGGTCAAGTTTCACCTCGATTACATGGCGTGGCTGCTGGATCATCGGCGGTGGCTGGCCGGGGACGTGATGACGCTGGCGGATTTCGCGGCAGCCGCGCACATGTCGTCGCTGGACTATATCTCGGACGTGGACTGGCACCGCTCGGAGGCGGTCAAGGACTGGTATGCCAAGATCAAGTCGCGCCCCGCGTTCCGGGGGATTCTCGCGGATCAGGTGCCGGGATTTCCGCCGCCGGCGCATTATGCCGACCTGGATTTCTAGAGCGGCCGGAGGGGCGCTGCCCCTCTTGGCCTGCGGCCAATTCACCCCGGGATATTGGGGGGCAAGATGAAGGCGGGGCTGAAAGAGAGACTGGTTGCACAGGCGGTGATCGAGGGGTTCGACGCCTGCCGGGTGTGCCGCCCGTGGGATGTGGGGCATGTGCCGGGGCGGCTGGCAGCATTTCTGGAGCGTGGCCATCATGGGCAGATGGGCTGGCTGGCCGAGCGCGCGCACTGGCGGGGGGCGCCGGAGGTGCTCTGGCCCGAGGCGCGCAGCGTGATCGTTCTGGGCGAGAGCTATACGCCCGAGGGGGATGCGCTGGCGGGGCTGGAGCAGCGGGAGTGCGGCAACGTTTCGGTCTATGCGCGGGGGCGCGATTATCACGACACGGTCAAGAAGCGGCTGAAGCGGCTGGCGCGGTGGCTGATTGCCGAAGGTGGCGGCGAGGTGAAGGTGTTCGTCGATACAGCACCCGTGCCGGAAAAGCCGCTGGGACAGGCGGCGGGGCTGGGCTGGCAGGGCAAGCACACCAACCTGGTGAGCCGCGACCTGGGGAGCTGGTTTTTCATCGGGTCGGTGTTTACCACGCTGGACCTGGAGGCCGATCCGGCGGAGGTGGATCATTGCGGGTCGTGCCGGGCGTGTCTGGACGTGTGCCCGACGGATGCCTTTCCGGCGCCGTATCAACTGGATGCGCGGCGCTGCATTTCCTACCTGACGATCGAGCACAAGGGGCCGGTGGACGAGGAATTGCGCGCGCGGATGGGCAACCGCATCTATGGTTGCGACGATTGCCTGGCGGTGTGCCCGTGGAACAAGTTTGCCGTCGAGGCGCGGGAGGTGAAATACGCCGCGCGCGATGACCTGGTTGCGCCGAAGCTGGCGGAATTGGCGGTGCTGGACGATGCCGGGTTTCGGGAACGGTTCTCGGGCTCGCCCATCAAGCGGATCGGGCGGGACCGGTTCGTGCGCAACGTGCTCTATGCCATAGGTAATTCGGGCGATCCCGGCTTGCGGGAGGTGGCGCAGGGATTGTGCGAGGATGCGGACGCGGCGGTGGCGGATGCGGCGCGCTGGGCGGTGATGCGACTGTGTGATGACGCAAACGGGCTGGAATAGCCCGGCAGAGCGGTTACACCCCCTTCGGAAGGACGCGAGGCGGGAGAGCGGGCGCATGGCATTGCTATTGGGGGTGGATACGGGCGGCACCTATACCGATGCCGTGCTGTTGCGCGACGAGCGCGAGGTGGTGGCGAGCGCCAAGGCGCTGACCACGCGCCATGACCTGGCCATCGGGATCGGCCGCGCGGTGGCGGAGGTGCTGCGCGCAAGCGGCGCGCAGGCGGGCGAGATCGGGCTGGCGTCGCTGTCGACCACGCTGGCGACCAATGCGCTGGTCGAAGGGCAGGGCGGGCGTGCGGGGCTGATCTATATCGGGTTTCGCGAGGTGGACCTGGCGGCGCATGGGCTGGCCGAGGCGCTGGGGGGCGATCCGGCGCTGGTGATCGCGGGCGGCCACGGGGCGAGCGGGGCCGAGGCGGCGCCGCTGGACGAGGGGGCGCTGCGGCGCTGGCTGGAAGCGGGGCAGGGGGCTGGCGCGTATGCGGTGGCCGGGCTGTTCGCGACGCGCAACCCGGGGCACGAGTTGCGCGCGGCGGAGGTGATCCGCGAGGTGACCGGCAAGCCGGTGAGCCTGTCGCATCACCTGTCGGCCAAGCTGAACGGGCCGAAGCGGGCGCTGACCGCGCTGCTCAATGCGCGGCTGATCGGCATGATCGCGCGGCTGATCGAGCGGGCGGAGGGGGTGCTGCGGGGGCAGGGGATCACCGCGCCCTTGATGGTGGTGCGCGGCGATGGCGCGCTGATCAGCGCAGCACAGGCGCGGGAGCGGCCCATCGAGACGATCCTGAGCGGTCCGGCGGCGAGCCTCATCGGGGCGCGGTGGCTGACCGGGGCGGATCATGCGCTGGTGTCGGATATCGGCGGGACGACGACGGACGTGGCGGTGCTGCGCGGCGGGCGGCCCGCCATCGACCCGGAGGGCGCGCGGGTGGGCCCGTGGCGCACCATGGTCGAGGCGGTGGCGATGCGCACCTTTGGACTGGGCGGCGACAGCGAGGTGCACGTGGCCGAGGGGCTGGGCGGGGGTGTGAGCCTCGGACCCCGGCGGGTGGTACCGGTGAGCCTGATGGCGGTAGAGGCGCCGGAGGCGGTGCATGCCGCGCTGGAGGCGCAGGGCCGCGCGGCGGCGCCGGGCGAGATGGATGCGCGGTTCGTGCGCGCCGTGCCCGGCGTCGAGGCCGGGGGGCTGTCGGAGCGCGAGGCGGGCCTGCTGGCGCGGATTGAGGGGGCGGTGCGGCCGCTGGGGGCGGTGCTGCGCAACCGGATGGATCATGCCGCGCTGAGCCGGCTGGTGCGGCGCGGACTGGTGCAACTGGGCGGGGTGACGCCCTCGGATGCCGCGCATGTGCTGGGCCGGCTTTCGGCCTGGGACGGGGAGGCGGCGCGGCTGGCGCTGGGGCTGGTGGCGCGCAAGCGGGTGGGATCCGGTGATCGGCTGGCCGCCGGGGCGGAGGCGCTGGCGCAGATGATCGTGGACGGGCTGACGCATCAGACGGCGCTGGCGTTGCTGGAGGTGGGGTTCGCCGAGGAGGAGGCGGGTTTTGGCCTGCCGCCCGCGGCGCTGGCGAGCCATGTGCTGATGCAGCGGGGCCTCGGGCCGCACCGGGGGCTGGTGCGGATCGAGACCGGATTGAACGTGCCGGTGATCGGGTTGGGGGCCTCGGCGGCGAGCTATTATGGCGCGGTGGGCGAGCGGCTCCATGCCGAGGTGATCGTGCCGGAGCATGCCGGCGTCGCCAATGCCATCGGCGCGGTGGTGGGACGGGTGGTGATCCGGCGCGCGGGCGTGGTGACCGCGCCCGCCGAGGGGAGATACCGCGCGCACCTGGAAAGCGGGCCGGAGGATTTCGCGGACGCGGAGGCGGCGATGGCGGCGCTGGAGGCGGCGCTGGGCGCGGAGGCACGGGCGGCGGCGGTGGCCGCGGGGGCCGTGGACGTGCAGGTGAGCGCGCGGCGGGAGGTGCGCGAGGCCGAGGCCGAGGGGCGGCGGGTGTTTCTGGAGGCGGAGATCGTGGTAGAGGCGGGGGGGCGGCCGAGGGTGGCCGCCTGAGAAGGGGGCGCTGCCCCCGTCGCCCGTGCCGGGCGACTCCCCCGGAATATTTGGGGCAAGATGAAGGAGGAGAACATGGCGGCAACGGATCGCTTCGACGCGGACCTGGCGGCGCGGCTGGAGGGGCTGCGCGGCGAGGGGCTTTACAAATCCGAGCGGGTGATCGCCTCGATGCAGGCGGGGGAGGTGCGGCTGGCGGACGGGCGCGAGGTGATTAACCTCTGCGCCAACAACTATCTCGGGCTGGCCGATCACCGGCAAGTGATCGCGGCGGCGCACGCGGCGCTCGACCGCTACGGGTTCGGCATGGCGAGCGTCCGGTTCATCTGTGGCACGCAGGAGGAGCACAAGGAGCTGGAGGCGCGGATCGCCGGGTTTCTGGGGACCGAGGACGCGATCCTCTATGCCGCCGCGTTCGATGCCAATGCGGGGCTGTTCGAGACGCTGCTGGGCGCGGAGGACGCGATCATTTCCGACAGCCTGAACCATGCGAGCATCATCGACGGGGTGCGGCTGAGCAAGGCGCAGCGGTATCGCTATGCCAATCGCGACATGGCCGACCTGGAGCGGTGCCTGCGCGAGGCGGCGGGGGCGCGCCACCGGATGATCGCCACCGATGGCGTGTTTTCAATGGACGGGTATTACGCGCCGCTCGATGAGATATGCGACCTGGCGGCGCGGTATGACGCGCTGGTGATGGTGGATGATTGCCACGCCACGGGTTTCGTGGGGGAGACCGGGCGCGGCACGCATGAGCATTTCGGGGTGATGGATCGGGTGGATATCCTGACCGGCACGCTGGGCAAGGCGCTGGGCGGGGCCTCGGGCGGCTATACGGCGGCGTCGGCCAAGGTGGTGGACTGGTTGCGGCAACGCTCGCGGCCCTACCTCTTTTCCAACACGCTGGCGCCGGTGATCGCGGGGGCGTCGCTCAAGGTCTTCGACATGCTGGAGGACGGCGCGGAGCGGCGCGCGCGGCTGTGGGAGAACGCGGCGTATTTCCGCGAGCGGATGGGGGCGCTGGGGTTTGAGCTCTTGCCCGGCGAACATGCCATCATCCCGGTGATGCTGCGCGACCCGAAGCTGGCGCAGGAGATGGCGGCGCGGCTGGGGGAGCGCGGCGTGTTCGTGGCGGCGTTTTCCTTTCCGGTGGTGCCCAAGGGGCAGGACCGTATCCGCACGCAGATGAGCGCCGGGCTGAGCCGCGAGATGGTGGACCGGGCGGTGGACGCGTTCGGGGCCGTGGGCCGGGACCTGGGGGTGATCCGATGATGCCGCTGCCCTCGGTCGTCGACGCGATCGGCGGGACGCCGTTGGTCGAATTGCACCGGGTCGTGGAGGCCCTGGGGCTCGAGGGGCGGTTGCTGGCCAAGCTGGATTATCTCAACCCCGGATTGTCCAAGAAGGACCGCGCCGCGCGGGCGATCATCGAGGCGGCGCGCGCGAGCGGCGAGTTGCGCGACGGGCAGACCGTGGTGGAGCTGACCTCGGGCAACATGGGCACGGGGCTTGCGATTGTCTGCGCAGTGCTGGGGCATCCGTTCGTCGCGGTGATGAGCGAGGGCAATTCCGAGGAACGCGCGCGGATGATGCGCGCGCTGGGCGCTGAGGTGGTGCTGGTGCGCCAAGCCGAGGGCGCGCGGCCGGGGGAGGTGTCGGGGGCGGATCTCGCGCTGGTCGAGGAAGAGGCGCGCTGGATCACGAAGGACCGCGCCGCGTTCCGGGCCGATCAGTTCGCGCGTGCGGGCAACCCCGAGGCCCACGCGACCGGCACCGCGCCCGAAATCTGGGAGCAGTCGGGCCACGCGGTGACCGCGTTTTGCGATTTTGTCGGCTCTGGCGGCACGGTGGGCGGCGCGGCGCGGTTTTTTGCGCCTCTGGGGGTGCGGTGCTACGCGGTGCATCCTGACCGGGCGGAGCACCCGATCCAGGGGGGCGGGTACGGAATGCCCGACCTGGTGCATCTGTACGGCGCCGACCTGGCGGGCGATGTGACGGTCACGGGGGCCGAGGCGGCGGAGCATGCGCGGATGCTGGCGCGAACCGAGGGCATTTTCGGGGGCTATTCCGCCGGGGCCAACCTGGCGGCGGCGATCCGGCTGTTGCAGGGGCCGGAGCGGGGCGGCTGCGTCGCGTTCGTGGTTTGCGACAGCGGGTTGAAATATCTGAGCACCGATTTGTGGGGGCAGGGCAATGCAGAATGAAATGAAGGCGCTGGTGAAGTCGAAGTCCGAGCCGGGGCTGTGGATGGAATATGTGCCGGTGCCCGAGCCGGGGCCGGCGGATGTGCTGATCAAGGTGAAGAAATCCGCGATTTGCGGCACCGATGTGCATATCTGGAAATGGGACGAGTTCAGCGCCAAGACGGTGCCGGTGCCGATGGTGGTGGGGCACGAATTCGTCGGCGAGATCGTGGATTGCGGCGCGGCGGCGGTGAAATACCGGATCGGGCAGCGGGTCTCGGGCGAGGGGCATATCGTCTGCGGGGCGTGCCGCAACTGTCGCGCGGGGCGGGGGCATTTGTGCCGCAACACGCGAGGAGTAGGCGTGAACCGGCCCGGGTCGTTCGCCGAGTATGTCTGTATCCCCGAGATGAACGTGGTGCCTATTCCTGCGGACATCCCCGACGAGATCGCGGCGATCTTCGATCCGTTCGGCAACGCGGTGCATACCGCGCTGAGCTTTGACTTGGTGGGCGAGGACGTGCTGGTGACGGGCGCGGGGCCGATCGGGATCATGGGCGCGCTGGTGGCGCAGAAGGTGGGCGCGCGCAAGGTGGTGATCACCGATATCAACCCATACCGCCTTGATCTTGCGCGCCGCATGGGGGTGCAGCATGTGGTCGACGTGTCCGCCGAGCAATTGCGCGAGGTGATGGACGGGATCGGCATGACCGAGGGGTTCGACGTGGGGCTGGAGATGTCGGGGGCCTCGGCAGCGATGCAACAGATGATCGCGCGGATGAACAATGGCGGCAAGGTTGCGTTGCTGGGGATCGCGCCGACCGAGTTCGCGGTGGACTGGAACGCGGTGATCTTCAAGATGCTGCATATCAAGGGCATCTATGGCCGCGAGATGTTCGAGACCTGGTACAAGATGATCGCACTGGTGCAATCGGGGCTGGACGTGAGCGGGCTGATTACGCACCGCATCGGGATCGACGATTTCGAGGCCGGGTTCGCCGCGATGATCTCGGGCAATTCGGGCAAGGTGGTGATGGATTGGTGAGGGGGAGGGTCTGGCCGTGAGCGGACGTTGGACCATCTGGTCCCGGCGCGGATTCAAGGCCGAAGGCCGCCGCGCCATCGCATGTCCGCCCCCCGGACAGGCGATTTGGCTAAGCTAGCGCACCGATTGCATGTTTTTCGGGAAATCAGAAATAAAGTGCCCTGAAGAACCGTTG